>JANPOH010000211.1:0-1853 GCA_031427895.1 Betaproteobacteria bacterium | reverse complement strand
ACCGCGCCCGCCGGCACGCCGCAGGCCATCATCGAGCGGCTCAACGGCGAAGTCACCAAAATCATGCAGACGGCGGAGTCCCGCCAGCACTTCGCCGCGCTCGGCGGTGATGTCATGACCACCACGCCCGATCAGGCGGCGGCCTTCGTGCGCGAGGAGTTCGCGCGCTGGGGCAAGGTGATACGCGACGCCAACATCAAAGCCGAATGAAACACCTCTTCGCAATTTTTCTCGCAGGGTGGAATGTCGTCGCTGACGCGCAGCAACCGTACCCCGCCAAGGCCGTGCGTTTCATCGTGCCGTATGCCGCCGGGGGCAGTGTGGATCCGCTGGTGCGGTTGTTTACCGTGAAGCTCACCGAAAGCCTAGGCCAGCCGATGATTGTGGATTTGCGTCCCGGCGGCAACACCATCATCGGCACCGAAGCCGTGGCGAAATCCGCACCCGATGGACACACGTTTCTGGTGATGACGGTGCCCAATCACGCGATCAACGCGCTGCTGATTCCCAACTTGCCGTACGACTCGGTAAAAGATTTCGCGCCGGTGGCGACCGTATCCACCAGCGATTATGTGCTGGTGTTACATCCGTCGGTGCCGGCGGACAATTTGAAGGTGTTCATTGCGTTCGCCAAGGCGCGGCCCGGCCAGTTGAACTACGGCTCGGTGGGCAGCCTGGGCATCAGCCAGCTAGGCACGGAAATGTTCAGCGCCATGGCGGGCATCAAAATGCAGCGCGTGCCGTACAAAGGCTCGGCACCGGCGCTGATTGATCTGGTGGGCGGGCATTTGCAGGCGGGATTCAATACGCCGGTTTCCGCCATTCAACACATCCGCAGCCGCAGGCTCAAGGCGATTGCCATTTCCGGCGAGCGGCGCATGCCCGCGCTGGCGGAAGTGCCCACCTTTATCGAAGCCGGTCTGCCGGGTTTTGAAATGCGCGTGACCTACGCGGTGCTGGCGCCGGCGGGTACGCCGCGCGCCATCATCGACAAACTGTCCGGGGAGTTCGGCAAAATCGTTGCGATGCCCGACATCCGCGAGAAGCTGGCGGTGCAAGGCATGATTCCGCTTTACTCCACGCCGGAGCAACTGGCCGCGATACTCAAGGCGGACCTTGCCAAGTACGACAAGGTGATTAAGTCAGGCAATCTGCAGCTAGACAAATAATTAAATAAAAACAAATACTTACGATTTGTCGGGCGTCAGCAGCGCCGCCAGTTCGCGGCAGTCCTTGAGTTCGGCGACGCGCATCACGGTATCTTCCAGCCGCGCGATCTGCGCCGCGTCCAGCGTTGCCGCGGCCGCCGTGCGGAATTTGGCGCGCAGTTCATCTTCGGACAGCGGGTTCTCGCAATCGCCGCGCGCAATCAACACGCGGTCGCTGAGCACGCGCCCGTCGTTGAGTTCGACATCGACAAACGGTTCGTCGCCATTGGCAACGCCCGGCTCCAATTTAAGATGCACGCGCCTGGCAAGATCGCGCACCTCGGCGCGCTGCAGCGCCTCCGGCGTGTACTGATCAAGCATCGCGCCGCCGCTGACCAGCGATGCGGCAATGCTGTAGGGCAAACTGAATTGCGCATCGAGCAGGGTGTGCACTTCCTGCTTGGCGAGTTGCTTCAGGTGCGTGGGGCTGCCGCGCACGGTTACCTGCTTGACGTCGGCGGCGCGCACCTTGTGTTTGCCGCGCAGGGCGAGCATGACATCGACGCTGCTGTGGATGCCGCGGCACGCCGCATACGGCTTGAAGCCGGTGAGGCGGATCCGAAAATCCTTGCCGAGATCGCGCGTGGCGTCCTCCGGCGTCGCCACGCCCGGCACATAGGTCGGGTAGTAGCCGCCCCACGGCGC
>JANPOH010000210.1:0-3469 GCA_031427895.1 Betaproteobacteria bacterium | reverse complement strand
GAAAAACCAACGTCCGGCGTATGCCAACGCAGGGCAATGGGGCCTCTTCAAGGTTCTGCCGATTGCCGATTCGCCACGCCCAGACTGGCCGTGACCCCCAGTTCGCGCACGATGTCGATCTTGATGTGCATGATCACCATGAAACCCAGCGCATTGGTAATCAACGCCACCGTGCCTGGAATTGCCAGTCGCAGAAAAGCGTTGCGTGCCGCGGCCGGCCCTGCGGCACCCTGCACTACCTCATGCTTCCAGACATTGGTCATCTGCACCGCATGGGAAACACCGATAGAAAAAATCAGGAACGGCACCAGGATGGAAAGCGGATCAATGCCGAATCCGATCAGCGGCAGTATCCCCAGCAACCAGATCACCGGCATCAGCGCGCAGACGAGGGCCAGAACGGTCAACCGTAACGAGCCGGAATAAAAAAACAGCAGCAGCGCAGTGATGGCGAACGCCACACCGAAAAATGCGATTACGCCCACTGCCCCTTCCGCGATATCGCCGACCGCTTTGGCGAATCCAATAATATGCACACTATGCCGTTCATTCTGGAACTTGGCTCGAATCTGCTCCAGTTGTTGCGCCACTTCCCGATAATTCAAGCGTTTCCCGCTGACCGGATCAATCTCCAGCAAATCCGCACGTACCAGGGCTGCGCTAAAGTCATTGGCAACCAGCCGTCCCACGTTGCCGGACTTCAGCACGTTGCGCCGCACTTTTTCCAAATCGTCCGGCGTCCCCTTGAAATCCGCGGGGATTACATTGCCCCCGGAAAAGCCTTCTTCAACAACCTCGATAAAGCGGACGTTCGGTGTGAACAGCGAGGTAACCGTGGGCCGGTCCACCCCTGGAATAAAAAATACGGCATCGGTCACCTGCTTCAAGGCGGCGAAAAATTCAGGGTTATATATTTTCCTGCCGTCTTTTTCCACGACGGCAACCAGCACGCGATTCGCGCCGCCAAACGTTTTTTGATATTCGGTAAAGACTTTCATGTAGTCATGCTGCAGCGGGATCATTTTGTTGAATCCCGCGTCCACACGAAGCAAGGTTCCACTGTAAATAAATAGTGCCGTCAGCACGGCAAACGCGACCAGCAGGCTGCGCCGGCGGCTAAATAGCAGATCAGCAATGCGTTCGATGACTTGAGTGAGCGTCATCGTGGCTTTGCAAGCCCGGTGATGCGTGTGACACCACGCTCGCCAAAGGCCAGCAGATCACCGTTGGCGACAGGCAACGCGGCAGCGAACGCCGCTCCACCGGAATCCTGATGCAGCAGGAATGTCTCGCCGCCATCGCGGCTGATCAATACCGTGCCATTTTGACCCACCAGCACCACTGCCCCGGCATCCATTACCGTCCCACCCATCAGCGATGCCTGGCTTTGACTCTGGACAGGTTGCCACTGCGCGCCATGATCCACAGATCGAAAAACATTCCCGCGCAAACCGAAAACGAGCAGATGCGAATTGGCGGGAGAAAGTACACCGAAAAAGGAACCCTTATACAGCGGCGACTGTGTTTTCCAGTTCTCGCCGCTGTCCGCGGAAGCGAGCAACATCCCGGATTCACCGGCGATCAGCCGCTGTCCGCTGGCGGTCACCGTCATCGCGTTGTAGTGGCGGTCCGAATCCGAGATTTTGCGTTCCTCCCAGGACTTTCCGCCATCGCGGGACTCCGCATAGGCGCCATAGGCGCCTGCCACCGTTCCACGCAGCGGGTCGTCAAAGCGGATCACGAACAGCGGCCGCTCGTCCTCGGGCGCATGGCGCAACTGCTTCCAGTTTGCGCCGCCATCCGCGGTATGCAGCACCACGCCATCATGCCCGGCAGCCCAGCCCTGCCGGGCATCGTAAAAATACAAAGTGGTCAGCGTGGCCTGCGTCGGGGAAACGGCGGCACGCCACGTCGCGCCTTCGTCGTCCGATAAAAAGATGCGACCGCGCTCCCCGGCCGTCACCAGCCGTTTGCCGGCACGCGCCGCGTCGAGCAGCAAAACGGTGTCGATACGCAGTCCGGTAGCAGGAAAGACCGGCGTGGGCCGCGGCAAGAAGGCAAATATCGCGCCGGCTAGTACGGCGAGCGAGAACAGGATGCCGATAAGCCGGCTCATAGCCCTGTCACAACACCGGGGGCGCGGCGCTCACGGTGCGGCACGATGCTCACCGCGCAGCGCTTGCAGCGTGAAAGGTCAGCCCGGCGTTAGCGGGTGCCGATGCCACGCAAGCCTGATGGCGAAAAATCCGCTTCACTGCGCTTGATGCCCTCATAGACCTTGGCCTCTTCGTTGCGCAACCCCATGGCGATATAACGACCGGACTGCAGATCATGATGCACTTCCAGAGCCGGATAGGTCATGGGGATATTGTAAAAATTGATGCTGTGCTGCTCCGCCACCCGCCACAATTCGCCGCGGGCATCGTACTTGTCCGAGACCACCACCATCCACGAATCCTCATCGACGTAGAACGTGCGCCGTTTATAGATGTGGCTGGTGCCGTCCTTAAGTGTCGCTTCCACCACCCACACGCGATGCAGCTCATAACGGGCGAGATCCGGGTTGAGATGGCCGGGTTTCAGCACATCGGAATACTACACCGAATTACCCTTCAGCTTGTATGAATTGTAGGGGATGTAATTTTCGCGCTTGCCGACCAGCTTCCATTCATAACGGTCAGTGGCGCCGTTGAACATCAGGAAGTCATCATTGGCGCGCAATCCGTCGGCAGCGGTGCCCGGATTGTCATAAGCCACATTGGGCGCCAGACGCACCCGGCGCTGGCCCGGGTTATAAGTCCACGCGCTGCGCGGCTGTTTCACCTGATCCGCATACTCATGCACCAGCAAAACCTGGCCCGCGAGGCGCGCCGGCGCGGTTACCGTCTGCAGGAAATTGAACAGCTTGTTGTCTTCGCGCGCTGCTTCCGGCTTGGACAGATTACCGTAAACGAAATCGTACTCGTATTCGAAGCGCACCAGGGTATAGCTGCCATCACGCTGCACTGACGCCTGGCTCCAGTTCAGGCCGTAGGTGTCCCCGCGATAGCGCGCCAGATGATTCCAGATCACTTCCAGGCCGCTTTGGGGGATCGGAAAAGGAATGCCGCCTTTCGTGCCGGCGAAGCCGTTGCCGCTTTCCACCAGCTTGACCTTGGTGGCATTGGCCGCGGTTTCTTTGTAATGCCCTTCAGGAAACGATGCGCTGCGCCGCGTGGCATACACGTTCATTTTCCACGTCGGATTACTCTTGAGCAGCGCCATCTGCCCCGGCGTAAGGTTCGCCTTGTACTTCTCCATGCTGGAGGCATCGATGGTAAACAAGGGTTTGTCACCCGCAAACGGATCCGGGTAATGCCCCCCTTCCTTGTAACCCGCAACCGGTTTGGTGATGCCGCCGTCCCACGCAGGGATAGTGCCGGCGGCATTGCCCGCGCGCTCGGCGCCCATCGGCGTGAGCGTCTTGCCC
>JANPOH010000209.1:0-8218 GCA_031427895.1 Betaproteobacteria bacterium | reverse complement strand
GGCGGCAGCGCCGATCATCGTCGCCGAAGGCGTGTCGAAGAAATTCGGCGACAACCAAGTCCTGACGCGCGGACAATAGCGCTAACCATAGCGATAGCGTCCCCGCGATTTTTGTGGTCATGAACCGTTTCTCCTCGTCTTCACCAAAATTAACCCCGCGTTTCGCCGTCCGCTGATCGCGATCAGGAGATCGTGGCTTCGTCCGTGCGCTTGTCGCCTTTGTTATCTTCCCAGATAACCATAACCTTATCGCCTTTCTGGCCGCCCTTGAAATTAAATTCAAGGTACGGGTTTTTCGACACCGCCGGCCCCCACTGCGCCGACAACACCGTTTTGCCCTGATGCGTGGCGGTTACGCTGCGTATGTAATGCGCGGGCACCAGATTGCCGGCGGCATCCTTGCGCTGGCCGGTTTCCATTTCGTGACTCATCAACACTTTTACATTGACCACGCCGTCGCGGGCGGCGGCGCGAATTCTCATCGGATCTGCCATGATTTTCTCCTGATTTTCCAAGTAAGGTCAGCCGCCGCAGCCGCCGAGGGTTATTTTGATTTCCTGTTTTGCAATGAAAAACTTGCCATCGGCCTTGACCAGCGCGTAGACGTCGGAGCTTTGCCCCATTTTCACGCGCGTGGTAACGCTGCCTTCGGTGCCCGCCGGAATGTCAAAACTGGCGGCAAGCGGCGTGGGGTTTTTCTCCACCAGCAGCGTGATCGATTCGGTATTGGCCAGCTTGCTTTCAACCGTCACCGGCACCACCGCGCCGTTTTCCGCGATGCTGGGCGCCTTGATAACGATGGCGCCGGACGCCGCCGGGCTGTTCGCCCCCAGCGCGCGCATGGCGTCAGCCAGCGTCTTCATGGTAAAGGCCGAGTCGTTACGGCCCTGTGCGAATAACTCGCCCGGTTTAATCACCCCGGCCGCTAATAACATCGCCAGCACGCCGCCGCCTGCTTTCATTACGTTTCTGCGTGAATGATTCATGATTCCTCCTGTTTACTCGGTCTTAAGTATCCAGCGCACCAAAGTGCGCAGGTCCTGCTCCTGCAATTGCGCGAACGGCGGCATCGGCACGTTGCCCCAAACGCCCTGTCCGCCGGATTTGATCTTCGCCGCCAGCGTTGATTCAGCGCCGCTGTCAACGCGATATTTCGCCGCGATTTCCGCCAGCGACGGGCCGATGGAGCGCTGCTTGGGCGCATGGCACGCGAGGCAGCCGGATTTTTCAGCCAATGATTGGGCGGGGTCACGCGCGACCGGCGCCGTAGCGACTGCGACTGCGGCAGTCGCAACCCCGCGCACCGGGCCGATCAAACGGTTCTGCGCCGCCAGGTCGCCATGCGAGCCGCGCGCGTGATCAGGTAGTTGCGAGACGATGCGCGGCGCGGGGCCGCAGTCCGTCATGCACGCCACGGCTTTGACATCGGGCCGGCCTTGGGTTTCCCACAGGCCGTGATTGCGCGTCATGCCGTTGCGGTTGGGCAGGCGTTTTTGCACTTCGGCCATGTTGCGCTCGGACAGCACAAAGTTATCGGCCACGATGCCGCCCTGATTCAGGATGTACGCGGTGAGCGCGTAGACCTCATCGGCGGTCAGCGTCTTCGGTGCGTTCCAGGGCATGGCGCGGTTAATGTAATCCCACAAGGTTGAGATTTGCGACAGCTTCATCACCGTGGTGCGTTGCTCGCCCGGCTTGGCCAGTGCCGCGACCCGCCCGCGCTCGATGTCTTCGGGCCGGGTGCCGCCGATGATGGGCGGAAAGAATGCGTTCGATTCCCCAAAGCTGCCGTGGCAGGAGGTGCATTGTTTCTCCCAGATCTGCTCGCCTTTGGCTACGCTGCCGAAGCCCGGCGGCAAGCCTTTGAAATCGGCGCGCACGTCGATATCCCACGCGGCGATTTCGGCCGGCGTGGCGGCGCGCCCGACGCCGGGGTAGCGGCTTTGCGCCATGGCGTGCGCACAAAGAAACAATGCCAGCACGGCGGAAAAACAACTACTCCACCTGGACATTGGACACCTCGCCGCTTGCCGCCACCAGCCACGACTGGATTGCATTGTTGTGATACACCGAGCGTGTGCCGCGCACCGCGCGCAGTTGCGTGATTTTGGGCTGCACATAGCCGGTGGCATCAATGGCGCGGCTTTGCAATAGGGCAGGGCTGCCGTCCCACACCCAATCGATGTTAAAGCGCGTCAGCGCCTTGGGCAGCACCGGCGTTTCAAGGCGCGCTTCGCGCCAGCGGCGCCCGCCGTCGAACGACACATCCACGCGGCGGATACGGTCACGGCCCGACCACGCGAGGCCGCTCACGTTGTAGTGTCCCTTATTGAGCAGGGCCTGCCCGCCCGAGGGCGTGGTGATGACCGACTTGCATTCCTGCACCGACGAATATTGACGATGCACGCCATCGGGCATGAGGTCGATGTAATGCAGCGTTTCCTCGCGCGTGTGCCAGGGTTGGTCGCCCACTTCCAGGCGGCGCAGCCATTTCACCCACGACACGCCCTGCACGCCGGGCACGATCAGCCGCAGCGGATAACCGTTCTCGGGCCGCAGCAATTCGCCGTTCATCGCCCACGCCACGATCACATCATCGAGCGCGCGCTCCATGCCGATGGTGCGGGTGAGGCCGGAACCGTCCGCGCCCTCGGCCAGCACGTAGCGGCCTTTGGTGGTATCGGCGCCGCAGTCTTCGAGCAGCTTTGACAACGGCACGCCGGTGTATTCGCAGCACGACAGCATGCCGTGGGTGTACTGCACCGACGGCACGGCGACGTTGGCCCACTCCATGCCGGTGTTCGCGCCGCACTCGATAAAATGAATGCGCGACACCGACGGCAGGCGCATCAGGTCATCCATGGTGTAGACGCGCGGCTCCCGCACCATGCCCATCACCATCAGGCGATGCTGGCGCGGATCAATGTCCCACCAGCCCTGATGATGGCGCTCAAAATGCAGGCCGCTGGGCGTGATGATGCCGAACAAGCCTTGCAGCGGCGTGAATGCCACCGAGGCTTGCGGCACGCGCGTCAGGCCGGGACTTTCACGGCGCTGCAAATTTTTTTCGTATTCGGAAGGCACGCCGTAACCCAGCGCGGCGACCGGCTTGCCCAAGCCGGTGGAATGCGCCGGTAGCTTGAGTATGGCGGGGTCGCCCTGCGCCGCGGCAGCGGAGGCAGCCATAGCCGTAACCGCGCCGCCGCCCAGCGCGAGGGATTTCTTGAGGAAACCGCGGCGATCTTCGAGCGCGGGGAGAATACGCCCGGCGGGTAATGAAAGCGGCTTAGTCACGGCAGAGGCAGCCAACAGCGTGTTATGCAGCCCGCTTTTTTGCGGCGGGAATCAATTTGAGAAATTGCCGCCGTAGCGGCTGCCGCTCATCGATGGTGCTGGCGATGCGGTTGCACACCGAGCGGCACAGATCGACCATGGTTTCGTCGGCCACGCGATAGTAAATTTGATTGCCCTCGCGCCGCCGCGTCAGCACGCCGTGACGATACATCAGCCCCAAGTGGCGCGAAACGTTGGTTTGCGTCGCGCCGGTAGCCACAACGATCTGCGACACCGTCTGTTCGGCACCACACACCGCATGCATGATTTTCAGGCGCGTCGGCTCCGACAACACCGAAAAATACGCTGCCACCGAGTCAAATACCGCGTCCAGTTCTTCCATGTTCGTGACGATACAGCCGCTGATGAAGATGAATATGACTATATGCGTGTATGCTCATATTGTCAATTACATGCCGTCTTGCGATTGCTGCAACGCCGCATACACTTTAACGAAATGCGGGAGCGAATGAACAGAGCGCTATGAGATTTATTCCGTACGGGTCATAACGCCGCGCAGCAAAAAAACGTGCCTGTGGAACCCGGCACAGCGCCGCGCGCGGCGCGCGACGTAATCAGGTGTCGGCTTTCTTCGCCGGTGTCGATGCAAACGGCAGCTTTGATTTCGACAATTCGATCAGCGGCGCCAGCTCATACACGTTGCGATAGCCGTAGTTGTAGAGCGCGATATACGTCGAAATATTCAGCGACGCGCTCGCCATCTTGGCCGGAAACGGCTGTGGCGCGCCGGCGAAGTTGTTGTTGCAGTAAATCAGGATGCGCGTGTTTTTATCGGGAATGGTTTGCGCGAGACTTTCGATGGCGATATCCGAAAACGCCAGACTCACCGCGCCTTGCACATGCAACTCGTCGAATTTATCGCGGCTGCGCGCATCGAGCACGATGGTGTTTGGCTCACGCGCCATGCGCATAAAATCTTCTTCAGATACACGGCGCGTAGCGCGATGCTGCGCCGCCTGTCGTGACATGCGCAGATAACCTTCGATGTCGATCGCCGGGTTTTCGACCGGCGCGCGCGGATTGGCGCCCGCCGGCGGCACGCACAACATGGCAGCAACGATCAGGGCGGGGAAGCTTTTACGCATGACGGCATCCTTGTGATGAAGGGAGATAGTCAGTTAACGCCTATCCCCATTCATTCGTAGACAGTCTGGCAGCTTCCGCCCCGCATTGAGAAAAACTACCTAAGTATTTGTTTTTAAACAATATTTACCTTACTCGGGTTTTAACCCAATCGCTGCGAGTATCTTCGCCATCTGCGGAATTTCCGTGCGCACGATTTCCAGCATGCGCTCCGGCGTGCTGGTGGCCGCGACGATGCCCAGATCGTTGTAACGCGCGCGCACGTCGGGCAGCGCGACGATACGCCCGACCTCGCTGTTCAGCCGCGCGATGATCGCCGGCGGCATCCCCTTCGGCCCGGCAACACCCCACCACTGCGTCGGCAACGCGTCCCTGATGCCCGACTCGATCATCGTCGGCACTGCGGGCAGCGCGGGCGAGCGCTCCGCCGTGGTCACCGCCAGCGCGCGCAACCGCCCGCCGCGAATTTGCGGCACGGCCGGCACCATGTCGGAAAACACCATCTCGATTTGCCCGCCCACGACATCGGATACTGCCAGCGCCGTGCCCTTGTACGGCACATGCAGAATGTCGGTCTTCGTCACCGACTTGAACACCTCGGCGACGATGCCCACCGTGCTGCCCACGCCGCTGGAGCCGTAACTCAATTTGCCCGGCTGCGCCTTCGCCAGCGCGATCAACTCCTTGACGTTGCGCGCGGGCACGGCGGGATGCACCACCAGCACATGCCCCGCGCTGGCGATCAGCGTCAGCAGCGAAAAATCCGTCAGCGGATCAAACGGCAGGCGCTTGAACAGATACGGGTTATTCACCAGTTGCGATTTGGTGGTGAGCAGCAGCGTGTAGCCGTCCGCAGGCGATTTCGCCGCCAGCTCGTGACCGATGTTACCGGTGGCGCCGGGGCGATTTTCCACGACCACTTGCCGCCCAAGGCTTTCGGTCAACTTCTGCGCGATCACGCGCGCCAGCACATCGCTGGAGCCGCCGGGTGGGTACGGCACGATGAAGCGGATGGGTTTGGCGGGGTAGTTCTCTTGTGCGGATGCAGGCAGCACACACGCTGAAGCAATCGCCATTGAACTAACTAAACGCAGCAACATCGCAAACCTCCTTTTGTCCGTATCCAACATCACCTGTGAGACTGGCCCACATCACTCGATTAATTTCCACCCCGATTCCGATGGCGTGACGATTGCGAAACCACACGGTATGGTCAAGGTGGAGCGGCCTCCCGAAAGATCAACGCAATTTTTGTCTATACGAATGCTGCGGGAGTGTATCCATCGACCGTCACTCGGCCCCCATTCGGGCTCGAATTCAGCGACCTTGCGAAACTCACCCATTCACCCATTGCGAGCTGCCAGATTTCGATATTGTTTGAGTTGTACCTGGCCGTCAAATCCTCGGAAAAACAGATACCTATAATGGAACGAGCGGATGGCTGCGATGACGCCCTCGTCGGTTACGCAGCACAACCCTATTTCTTCTGCAACACCTCGGGGTTCGCCACATTCGCAGGCGTGCCCGCCGCGTACGCCAGAATATTATCCACCACCGCCGAGTAATACAGCTCGTAGGTTTCCCACGTCACGTAGCCCAGATGCGGGGTGCAGATGACGTTGGGCATGCTGATGAGCGGATGTTCGCGATTGAGCACCGGCTCGGACTCATACACATCGATGGCGGCAAATCCCGGACGGCCTTTTTTCAGCGCGTCGACCAGCGCGGCTTCGGCGATGATCGGCGCGCGGCTGCTGTTGACGATGCGCGCCGCGGGTTTCATCAACGCGAGGTCGGCAGCGGTGATAAGGCCGCGGGTTTCTTTGTTGAGCGGCAGGTGGAGGGTGACGATATCGCTTTCCGCGAAGAACGCTTCGCGACTGGCGGCGACATCAAAACCTTCGGCGCGCGCCTTGGCGGTGGAGCCGTCGCGTCCCCAGCACACCACTTTCATGCCGAACGCCTTGCCGACGCGGGCGACGGCACTGCCGATTTTGCCGAAGGCGTAGACGCCGAGGGTTTTGCCTTGCAGCCCGATGCCGGCGGTGGATTGCCAGCGGCCTTGCTGCATATTGTTGATTTCGGCGGGCAGGTTACGCACCGAAGCGAGGATCAGCGCCCAGGTCAGTTCAACCGTCGGGCTGGAATTGCCGCCGCCGCTCGCCGAAATAACGATGCCGCGCTCGGTACACGCCGCAGCATCGATGTGCGGCACTCTCGGGCCGGTCTGCGCCAGCAACTTCACCGACGCCGGCAGATTTTCGATCACCACGCGCGGCATGAACGAGCGCTGCTGCGTGAGCACCACCGCGTCACAGCCGTCGAGACGCTTGCCGAGTTTGACCGGGTCTTTTTCCGAATCGGTGTAGACCACGAACTCGTGGCCCTGCAGTTTGGCGAAGCACTGCGTCTTGCGAAACGCATCCTGATAGTCGTCCAGCACTGCGATTTTCATAATCCGCTCCTTGTAAATAACTCAATAAAAACAAATAGTTACCTTCTGCTCGTAAGAATACCACCGAACACCAGCATGGCGGAATTGAGCAGGAACACCGGCGTCACGCCGAACGCCGTGCCTACCGCGCCGAACAGCAACGGCGTCACCATGTGCGTGAAATTGTTGATCGTCAAACGCAACCCCAACGCCTCGCCGGAACGCCCTTCCGGCGCGCGGCTGTAGATCAGCGTCAGCGATAACGGTTGGCCGCACCCGGTACCCAAACCCAGCGCGAACGCCGCCGCCATCAGAAATACCGGCTGACCGAGGAACGGCATGATGGCGTACGTCACCGCCGCTGAAAATATCGCCACGCGCAGCACCGGTTCTTCACCCAGACGCCGGACGATGGCGGGCATGCCGGCGCGCACCACGAACGAGGCCGCCGCGAACATGCTCAACACGATGCCGATCATCGACGCCGACAGCCCGATGGAATGCCCGTAAATCGGCATGTAAAAATAAAACAGATCAATTGCCGTGAGGATCACCGCGCTGGCAATCAGCGTGCGCCGCAGCGGGCGATTGGCCAGCAGCTCGAACGGCTTTGATTTTACGGCCGCGCCGGCGCCGTGCTGCCCCGCCTGCCCCTCGCGTACCGTCCGCAGCGCCCGCACCGAAAGCATAATCACCACGGTAATCAGGGGAAACGCCGCCACCACCAGGTAAGCGCGCGCGTAGCCGATGTGATCGATGGCAAATCCCGCCACCAGCGGGCCGAGAAATGCGCCGACCGCCATCGCCAGCGCAAAGTTGGCGTAATTGCGCGTGCGCTCATTCGCCCCGCCCAGCCCGCCGATGAGATTTTGAATCGCCACGTTGTAAAACACATGCGCGGTCCCGACGCCCGCCGCCTGCACATACAGCGCGGGCAACACCGGAAACAAAAACGGCACGGTCAAGCCCAGCGCGATGCCGCACGATCCGAACACCACCGGCCAGCGCACGCCCAGCCGGTCCGCCAGCTTGCCGGCATACAGCGCCAGAAACATCGGGAACAGCGAATACAGCGCTACCAGCACGCCGATCAAAATTTTCGATGCGCCCAACTCGATGGAAAACAGCGTGATCAGCACTTTGCTGCCGCGAAACGCCATCATGTTGCACAACACCATGCCCATCACGATCCACATCACCGTTGGCGCGCGCATCAACCGCCCCTCGCGCGCGGCTTGGGTGGAAGGCGGCTGGCGTAGCCGCCCAGCGACAGCACGGCGGCGCTGGCCCAGAACACCGGTGCCAGTCCGATCAGCGAACCCAGCGCGCCGAACAGCGGCGGCACGA
>JANPOH010000208.1:0-15720 GCA_031427895.1 Betaproteobacteria bacterium | reverse complement strand
TCGTAGCCACCCAGCAACACACGCAGCGCGATGCGCATCAGATCGTCGCCACGCCGGTATCATCCACAACCCGGATATTGTGTTTGCGCATCCGCCACGCCTTCAACGTGCGCCGGAAATTGAGCACGGAAATCGCGTAATACAGCCCTTTAAAAAGCAGCAACGGGATACGATGCGGGGTCTTGCCAAACACGTCACCCGCCAATACTGAGAGCAACGCCTCTTTGACGTGAAAAATGTTGCGTGGCCTCATGAACATATTGCGCAAAGCGGGGTTGGTAACCCGATAAATAAACCAGGAAAACGCCTTCGGACCGATGCGCATCGTGTGGTCGAATTTTTTCAATGCAGCCGCCGCCTGCCCTGGATGGCGCAAACAGGTATCCACGGTGTCGGCCCCGACAAAGGCGCTGTGCATGGCCAGCATCACGCCGGAAGAAAACACCGGGTCAATAAACGTGTAAGCGTCACCCAGCAGCAGGTAATTACTGCCGTGGGTACGGTCACATACGTAGGAAAAATTGCCCGTGGCTTCAACCGGAGAGATCACTTGTGCGTGTTGCAGCCGCTGCTTTAACGGCGCGCACAATGCGATGGTTTCCTGAAAAAAAAGTTCCAGCGATTTTTTGTGGCGAGTTTTCAGGTAATACGGCCAGGTCACCGCGCCCACGCTGGTGGCGCCGTCGGCCAGCGGGATAAACCAGAACCAGCCATGCTCGAACCAGTAAATGGTGATATTGCCTGCGGCCTTGCCCGGATTGCGCTCGGCCCCCGAAAAGTGGGCATAGATAGCGGCACTGTTGTGTTGCTTGTTGCGCTGCTTGGCTTTGAAGCGATTGCCAAGAAAGGTATCGCGGCCTGAAGCATCCAGTACAAAACGCGCCTGCAGCGTTTCGATGCTGCCGTCATCGTGACGGGCTTGCACCAGCGCACCGGTATTGTCAGTCAAGAAATTGACGTCCTGTACCTGACAACCTTCCACGACACGGGCATTTTTACGGCTGGCGTTGCGGATCAGAATTTCGTCAAACTCGGCGCGCCGCACCTGGTAGGCCATGGGCATGGATTTGTCCATGGCATCGGCAAATTCAAACGCCTGTTTGTGCTCATGCCAGGGTGAGACAAATTCTGCGCCCCATTTTTCCATGCCGATAGCCTTGACCGCATCAGCCACGCCCAGTTTTTCCAGTAGCGGAAGATTAGCCGGGAGCAACGATTCGCCGATGTGAAAACGCGGATGGCGCGCTTTTTCCAACAACGTCACCTGGTATCCACGCTCGGCCAATAGTGCGGCGGCGGTAGAGCCGGCGGGCCCGCCACCAATAACCAGCACGTCGCAACCCGAAGCTCCAATGGCAAAAGACGCGGGGGGCGGGCTCATGGCTTAATCTTGCTTGATATTTATCATGCCGAATTGTATCGCATCACCCCGCTAATCATGCGGCCTTCGCATTCCCCGATTCCCAGACTGCCACAGGCTGTGCGACCATGCACCAGAATCATAACTTTAACCGCAGGGAGCAAGGAAAATATCGACTCATCGCGACCGACTGCATTACAATTTCACTGCCGGGTACAACATGGCGCGAAACGGTCATGATTACCGACACACGCAATCCCTCTAACCTTTGCACGCTTTGTGAATAATTCAGACCATGAACACCCCGCAAGATCAGCAAAAACCTGTCGTCCCGAGTTCCACGGATTTGCAACGTGAAGTGGCCGAGCTGATGGTCGAATGCCTGAACCTCGAGGTCACCGCGGATCAAATCACCGCGGACGCCCCCTTGTATGGTGAAGGTTTAGGCTTGGATTCGATTGATGTGCTGGAAGTCGCCTTGGTGGTTTCCAAGCGTTATGGTCTGCAACTGCGCGCCGACAGCGCGGACAACCAGCACATTTTCAGTTCGCTGCGCAGCCTCTCTGACTTTATCGCAACACAGAGAACCCGCTAATGGCCATGACGCGGCGCAGCATCCTGCGCTGGCTGGGCATCGCCGCGCTGGTGATCGGCTACCCGCTGTTGGCGCATTACACCAACGAATCCGCGCACAACCCCCGCCTGGGCGCATGGGTTGCCATCGCGCCAGTGGTATTGATTGCACTGGTGCTGGCTTGGCGCTCCCCGTGGTGTTCGTCCCGGCGTTCCATCCTGCTAGGCGTATGCGTACTATTGTGTGTGGCGCTGTGGGCAGGATGGCCGCTGCTTGAGCAGCATATTGGGCTGGTTTACTGGCTGCAACATGCGGGTATACAGATCATACTGCTCACGACTTTTGGCCGTACCTTGATCGCGGGACGACAACCGCTATGCACTCGTTTCGCGGAGATGGTACATGCCTCATTGACGCCACGGCATGAAGTTTATACCCGTCAGGTCACGCTCGCGTGGACCTTGTTTTTTGCGGCGATGGCATTGGCTTCCACCTTGCTCTTTTTTCTGGCGCCGCTGACCACGTGGTCGGTGTTTGCCAATTTTCTGACGCCGCTTTTGGTGGTGTTGATGTTCATTGCCGAATATGCGGTACGCAGACGGGTGTTACCCGATATGCGGCACACGCACATCCTTGATGCAGTACGCGCATTCAGGAACACTGCGGTGCGCCCACGCTAGTTGTTGCAGGCTTAATCATGTCTTCACTGCCGCTGGTGTCACACGCCTCCCCGGACAGCATCATCGCCTGGCGCGCCGGTGGCGCTGTCACGCTGCGCCGGTTTCTGGCCGAGGTCAGCCAACTCGTCGCCCTGTTTCCCGCAGGCAGTCACCTGCTCAATATGTGCAGTGATCGTTACCGTTTTAGCGTGGGGCTGGCGGCCGCTATTGTGGCCGGCAAGGTCAGTCTGCTGCCGTCTGCCCACACCCCCGGCGTGGTACGTCAGATCAAGGATTTTGCGCCGGATGCGTTTTGTTTGACCGATAGCTACCGTTGTACAGTGGATCTGCCCCAACTGCACTACCCGACAATGGGCACTGGCAAGGCAGACACGGTGGCGATTCCGCAAATCGACAGCACGCAGCGCGTCGCGGTGGTATTTACCTCAGGCTCAACCGGCAACCCGCAACCCCACCCCAAAAACTGGGGGTCGCTGGTTAGCAGTGTACGGGCAGAAGCATCGCGCCTTGAGATCCCGCGCAACGCTCCCTGCACTGTGATCGGCACGGTACCGCCACAACACATGTACGGATTTGAATCCACCGTCCTGATGGCATGGCACAACGGCAACGCGCTAAGCCACGCGCAACCGTTTTATCCGGCCGACATTTGCCGGGCACTGGCGGCTGTGCCCGTGCCACGCGTGTTGGTATCCTCACCGGTGCATCTGCGCGCGTTACTGGATGCGGGACTGGCGCTGCCGGAGATTGCGCGGGTGATATCTGCTACTGCCCCGCTATCCGGGCAACTTGCGCAGGACATTGAAGCACGTTGCAGCGCGCCGCTGATAGAAATCTATGGCAGTACCGAAACCGGTCAGATTGCCAGCCGACGCCCCACGCAATCCCCAGAATGGCAATTGTTTCCTGGCGTTAAGTTCGTGGTGGAGGGTGACCATGTACGCGCTTGCGGCGGTCACGTCGAGTCATTGATTACCATGAACGACATGATAGTACCCATTTCAGACGAACATTTTTTGCTGCACGGACGCATTGCCGACCTGATCAATATCGCGGGCAAACGGCATTCCCTGGCGAGTCTCAACCACTTGCTCAACACGATTCCCGGCGTGGTGGATGGCGCTTTTTACATGCCGGACGATACGGGCAGTGATCACGTTGCACGGCTTGCCGCTTGTGTAGTGGCGCCCGGCATGGATGCGCCACAATTGTTGGCCGCGCTGCGTGAGCATATCGACCCTGTTTTCCTGCCGCGCCCGCTGCTGTTGGTTGATGCACTGCCACGCAATAGCGCGGGAAAACTGCCGCGCGCAGCGCTGCAATCCCTGTTTCAGGCTCGCAGCGCACGGCAATCCGCATGAATGACGCCATCCACTGGACGGTTCCGCCGGATCATCCCGCCTTTGCCGGACATTTTCCCGGCACACCGATTCTTCCCGGTGTGATGCTATTGGACACCGTGCTGCACGCCATAGCCACCGCCAATGGAATCTCACTGGATGGGTGTGAGATCAGCTCGGTCAAGTTTCTGAGCCCTGCCACTCCGGGGGATACACTGCTGATCCAGCATAAGCTGTCGGCCCATGGAGCGATACGCTTTGACATCATGTCGGGCAGTCGCAAAATTGCCAGCGGCAGCCTCTTACCGGGATCGCTGTTATGAAAGCGCGCCCGGTCATCAGCAAAGCCGCCTGGGCCCATACCCCAGAGCGCAGCAACAGGTTCATGCTGCGCGTCATGACGTGGATATCACTGCGTCTGGGACGCAGCGCGGGGCGTGTGGTGCTGCACCTGATCGCCGGCTATTTTCTGCTGTTCGCAGCGGCCAGCCGTCGCGCTTCAAGCGCTTATCTCAAGCGTGCGTTGGGGCGTTCTCCACGCTGGCGCGATCTGTATCGGCATTTTTTCACTTTCGCCGCCACCGTCCATGACCGCATCTATCTGCTCAACCGGCGCTTTGAACTTTTCGATATTCAGGTGCATGGAGAGGACGCGCTGCGCCGCCTGCTGTCCGGCGGCAACGGCGTGTTCCTGATGGGCGCACACCTGGGCAGCTTTGAAGTGATCCGCGCGCTTGGCCGCAAAAACCCGGATTTGCGCGTCGCCATGGTGATGCACGAAGGTAACGCACAAAAAATAAACACCATGCTGGCGGCCATCAATCCGGCGGCGGTGCAGGATATCATTGCCCTGGGGCGCATTGATTCCATGCTCAAGGTGGCGGAATACCTGGATCAAGGCGGCGCCGTTGGCATCCTGGCCGATCGCACGCCGGGCGATGAGGCTGTATGCCCCGTGCAAATCCTCGGCGCCAATGCGAACCTGCCCAGCGGGCCGTTCCGCATGGCCGCATTGCTGCGGCGGCCGGTGGTGTTCATGACCGGGTTGTATCTGGGCGGCAACCGCTACGCGATTCACTTCGATGCGCTTGCAGATTTTTCCGGCGTTGCGCGCACTGAACGTGCCGAGCGCGACACTGCGATAGAAGTCGCCATCACCCGTTATGCCGCGCTGCTGGATCAATACTGCCGTATGGCGCCGTACAACTGGTTTAATTTTTTCGATTTCTGGCAGCACGCGGCCGCGGCAACGCCGGCCAATTCCGCAACGGAGTCCAAATCCGTAACGCATTCCCAATCATCATGACATTACCCGCCGTACGACACGCACTCATCGCGCTGACGCTGACGCTGACGCTGACGCTGATGCCGGCGCCTGCCGTCAGCCACGCCGCCGAATGGGATATCGACCTGCTCATGCGTGGGCTGGCGCAAAGGCGATCTGATCACGCCCGTTTTGTCGAGAAAAAATTCATCGCGATCCTCGACAAGCCAGTGGAATCCTCCGGAGAATTGTTCTACACCGCACCGGAGCGTCTGGAAAAACGTACGCTCAAACCCAGACCCGAATCCATGATCGTGGAGGCCGGCGTCCTGACGATAGAACGCGGCCGCCAGAAACATCACCTGCAATTGCAGGATTACCCGGAGCTATCCGCCTTCATCGACAGCATCCGCGGCACACTGGCGGGCGACCGCAAGGCGCTGGAACGTAATTACCGGCTGAGTCTCGACGGCACACCCGAACGCTGGACACTGGAACTACGGCCCATCAATGAAAAAATGCAGGCAGTGATAAAGTACATCCGTATTGCAGGCGCGCGCGACACACTACGCAGCATCGAACTGTTTCAGGCCGATGGAGACCGGTCACTCATGCTCATTGAAAAGGCGGCGTCACCGTGACACAAACGCCGGCGTGGCGCAGCCGGACGGTAATAATATTGTGGCTGGCGTTTATCCTCGCCTGCGGCATCATCATCAGCCGCAGCCAGTTCACTGCGGATTTATCCGCCTTCCTGCCACGCAGCCCCACGCCAGCGCAACAGTTGTTGCTGGGACAACTACGCGATGGGCTTGCCTCGCGCCTGATTCTGGTGGGCATTGAAGGCGCAGACGCGCCCAGCCGTGCCACGCTTTCCAAAAAAATCGCCCAGCGCCTGCGCACGGATCCTGCGTTTACCGCCGTCAATAATGGCGAACCCGTCAGTGCCGAACGCGACCGTGCCTTTCTGTTTAACCATCGCTACCTGCTGAGTCCCTCAGTGACACCCGGGCGCTTCAGCGTAGACGGCCTCAATGCAGCCATCAGCGACAGTATCGACCTGCTTGCCTCGCCCGTCGGGCTGTTGACCCGATCGCTGCTGCCACGCGATCCGACCGGTGAAATGGTGCAACTCCTCGGCCAGATCAACAGCAGCACCCGCCCGAAGATCGTTGATGGCGTGTGGGCATCACGCGACGGCACGCGCGCCTTGATGCTGATGCAGACGCGCGCGTCAGGTTCCGATACCGACGCCCAGCAACGCGCCATGGCCGCCATCCGGCACGCGTTTGACGCCGCACGCGGCGCCAACCCCGCCGCGCGCCTGGTGATGAGCGGCCCCGGCGTATTTTCGGTGACCTCACGCGACACCATTCAAACTCAGGTCAGCCGCTTGTCCATCATCGGCTTCGCACTCATCGCCACTATGTTATTACTGATTTATCGTTCCGTCAGCGCACTGGCATTGGGTTTTTTGCCCGTCATCAGCGGCGCAGTGGCGGGCGTAGCAGCCGTCAGTCTGGGATTTGGGTCGGTGCATGGCATCACCCTGGGATTTGGCACCGCGCTGATCGGTGAGGCGGTGGATTATTCCATCTACTTGTTTGTGCAATCCGAACAGGGCGGAGCAGAACAACAGCACTGGATCGAGCGATTCTGGCCCACCATCCGCCTCGGTGTGTTGACCTCGATATTCGGCTTCGCTTCGCTGCTGCTGTCCGGTTTTCCCGGTCTGGCGCAACTCGGTCTGTATTCGATTGCCGGTCTGATTACTGCCGCAACGGTGACCCGCTTCGTCCTGCCACACCTGCTGCCGGCGAATTTTCGCATTCATGATGTATCGGCTGTCGGTCTCGTTTTATCCCGTGTGGCACAGCGCGCCACTGCACTGCGATGGGTGGCCGCGATACTGTTGCTGGCTGGCTGTGCCATCCTCGTCGAACACCGCGCCAACCTTTGGAATGACAAGTTATCGTCACTGAGTCCCGTATCGCAAGCCGAGATGGCGCTGGATGCCGGTCTGCGCGCCGACATGGGCGCGCCCGATGTGCGGTATCTGGTGGTGGTATCGGGCGCGAGCCGGGAATCCGTGTTGCAGTCCGCCGAACAGGTTGCCGCGATATTACAAACGCAAGTCGATCAAGGCGAACTCGCTGGATTTGAAAGTCCCAGCCGCTACCTACCCAGCACCGCGACGCAGCGCGCGCGCCAAGCCAGCTTGCCCTCCTCCGATGTGTTGGAAACGCGGCTGGCGCAAGCGATTCAGGGTTTACCGGTGCGCGCGCCTGTGTTTACGCCGTTTCTCGCCGATGTCGCACGCGCTCGCAACCAGCCCTTGCTGCAGGCGGCCGATCTTGAACAGACCTCTATGGCCATGGCGGTCAATGCACTACTCATCCAGCAAGAGCGCCACTGGAGCGCCATGCTACCGCTTTCTGCGCCCAAGCGTGGCGACATCAATGCCAGTCGAATTCGCACGGCACTTACCGGTTTACCCAATGCTCTGTTTGTGGATATGAAAGCCGAGTCGGATCGCTTGTATGCCGGCTACCTGCATGAAGCCATTTTGCTGTCGCTGGGCGGGCTGGCTGCCATTATCGGATTGCTGCTATTCGTTTTGCGCTCGCCCCTGCGCGTGCTGCGCATCATTGCGCCACTGGCGGCCGCAGTCATCACCGTCACTGCAGGATTAGCCTTGCTAGGACAGCAATTGACTATTCTGCATTTGGTGGGTCTGCTGCTGCTGGTCGCGGTAGGTTCCAACTACGCGCTGTTTTTTGACCAGCCGCATCAAGCTTTCACTCATCAGGCTTCTGCCATCGCGCCGCGCACTCTGGCTTCGATGTTGTTTGCCAATCTCACCACGGTTGCCGGTTTTGGCGTACTGGCGTTCTCCAACGTCTCGGTATTGCAGGCTCTGGGCGTCACCGTGGCGCCGGGTGTTATTCTGGCGCTGATATACGCTGCGATTTTCGCCAGGAAAGCCCATGCATAACGCCCGCTGGCAACCAACCGTGTTGATCCGCGCCAGCATCGTGTTGCACGTGTTGGCCTTGCTAGCGGTAATCGCAATACTGGAGCATTGGCGCTGGGCGCTGGGTGCTGTGTTAATCAATCACGCGCTGCTTACGCTGGTGGGAATGTGGCCACGCAGTCGCTGGCTGGGTCCGAACTTGACGCAGTTGCCTGCCTCAGCAGCAGTGCAAAATAAAATCGCACTCAGCATAGACGACGGGCCTGATCCCGCCGTCACACCGCAGGTGCTGGATATACTGGAGCGCTACGCCGCGCAGGCGACTTTTTTCTGCATCGGTGAAAAAGCCGCGCGTCATCCGGAGCTATGCAAGGAGATTGTGCGGCGCGGGCACGCCGTGGAAAACCATAGCCAGCATCATCCTGTCTATTTTGCGTTGCTCGGCATGGCCGGACTCACACGCGAGATACAGGCCGCGCAAGATACTTTAGCCGCCCTCACTGGACGTGCGCCCATGTTGTTCCGCGCACCGGCGGGTTTGCGCAGTCCGTTGCTGGATCCGGTGTTAGCCAGACTCGGATTGCGCCTGGTGGCATGGACCCGGCGCGGCTTTGACACGCGTAGCGCGGACCCCGCCACGGTCAGCCGCAGATTGATGACAGGGCTGCAAGCCGGTGACATTCTGCTGCTGCACGATGGCAGTAGCGCGCGCTCGCCGGCGGGCGTGCCGGTGATTGTCGCCGTGCTGCCCGCGTTACTTGAAGCGGTCGCTGCTGCCGGCCTGCGCCTTGTCACACTGGCCGATGCACTGCAATGCGAAAAACCATGACGACACCCTTCGTCAAGAACCTGATTGATCGCGCCGCAGCACCCTACCGTGCTGCGGGACATTTCGCCTGGCACTTTGCACGCGGTAAGCTGGCAGGCGATCCGGTATTTGCCGGATTGATCGAGCACGGGTTGATTCCCGATAAAGCGCACATTCTCGATATCGGCTGCGGACAGGGCTTGCTGGCGTCGTGGTTGCTTGCGGCGAAAACAATGCACGGTAACGGTCACTGGCCCGCGCATTGGCCCGCACCGCCGAATACGCGTTCCATTCACGGCATCGAGCTCATGCCGCGCGACGTGCAACGCGCGCAGCGCGCGCTGGGCAACGCCGCGACCTTCACCACCGGCGATATGTGCAAAATCGATTTCGGCCATGCGGATGTAATCGTCATCCTCGATGTATTGCACTATGTCAGCATCGCGGCGCAAGATGGCGTGCTGCAAAGAGTACGCCATGCGCTGGCTCCGGATGGAACATTGCTATTGCGCGTGGGAGATGCCGGTGGCGGGCTGCGTTTCAAAACCAGTATTTGGGTGGATCGTGTGGTGAGTTTTGCGCGCGGACATCGCAACATGCGCTTGCATTGCCGGACATTGACAGCATGGCGCAGCGCGTTGGCCGAGCTTGGCTTCAGCGTTAGCGCGCTGCCGATGAACAAGGGCACGCCATTTGCCAATGTGTTGCTGGTAGCCAAGCTCGGGCACAATGGCAAGCGCCAATCCGGCGCATCGATGGCTTGATTTTCTATAAAAATAATCGTTTAAAAACAAATACTTACATAGCATCTCTATGATTGATCTAAGCGCTACTTGAAACCGCTACACCTCTCGCACTACACCTCATCCAGTTGCCTGGGCCGCGGCCTTGAGCAGACGCTGGCCGCGCTGCGTGCGCGTCGTAGCGGGCTGGCGCCGTGCGCGTTTGATACGGTGCATCTGGAAACGTTTGTTGGCGAAGTGGCCGGCGTGGATGCAATGCAGCTGCCCGCGCAGTTGACGCAATTTGATTGCCGCAACAACCGGCTCGCCCTGCTGGGATTGATGCAGGACGGCTTTGCCGAGGCGGTGCGCGGGGCAAGCGCAAAATACGGCGCGCGGCGCATCGGCGTGTTTCTCGGCACCAGCACGTCAGGCATTCTGCAAACCGAGCTGGCCTATCGGCGCCGCGATCCCGTGACCGGCGCATTGCCCGCCGATTTTATTTATGGCAAAACACATAATACTTTTTCCGTCGCGGATTTCACGCGCCATTATTTCGGCCTGAACGGCCCGACGGTCACAGTATCATCAGCGTGTTCGTCCAGCGCCAAGGTGTTCAGTTCGGCACGGCGCATGATGGCGGCGGGATTGATAGATGCCGCCGTGGTAGGCGGCGTGGATTCCCTATGCTTGACCACGCTGTATGGCTTCAATTCGCTGGAATTGATTTCTGAGCAGGCGTGCCGCCCGTTTGACGCGCAACGCAACGGCATCTCGATAGCGGAAGCGGCTGCCTTCGCGCTGCTGGAACGCACGCCGCAACACCTGGATGCCGATGCTGTTCTGCTGCTCGGCACAGGCGAATCCAGTGATGCCTATCACATGTCATCACCGCATCCGGATGGCCTGGGTGCGCGCATGGCGATGCAGGATGCGCTGCAAATGGCGGGCTTGCAGGCATCTGAAATCGACTATATCAATCTGCACGGCACCGCCACCCAAACCAACGATGCTGCCGAGGGCAAGGCCGTGGCCGCCGTATTCGGCACGGCCACGCCGTGCAGTTCCACCAAAGGCGCGACCGGTCACACGCTGGGCGCTGCCGGCGGCGTGGAAGCGGTGATTTGCGCGCTGGCGCTGCGACACGGCTTGGTGCCCGCCGGACTGAACATCCGGCAACTCGACCCCACGCTGAATCTCGATTATGTAATGGACAATCGTGAACAGCCGCTGGCGCGCGTCCTTAGCAATTCATTTGGATTCGGCGGCACCAATTGCAGCCTGATTTTTGGGCGCGCGGATAATTCATGACCCTCAGCGCAACCATCGAAGGCATCGGTTTGCTCGGCCCCGGTTTAAGCGGCTGGCCGAACAGTCTGCCGCTCCTCAGCGGACGGCAGCCCTATCAACCACAAAAAACCATACTACCGTCGCCCGCGTTATTGCCGGCGGCAGAACGCCGGCGCTGTGGCGCGATAGTCAAACTTACTCTGGCGACGGGGCTGGAAGCCATCGCAGCAGCGGGACTCGATGCGGCCCGCTTGCCCAGCGTGTTTTCTTCGTCCAGCGGAGATGGTGAAAACTGTCACGCCATCTGTGAAATGCTCGCTTCGGATGACCGGCAAATTTCCCCCACGCGCTTTCATAATTCCGTGCATAACGCAGCCGCCGGCTACTGGAGTATCGCCACCGGCGCGATGACGCCATCTTCGGTGCTGAGCGCCTTTGACGCCAGTTTTGGCGCAGGCTTGCTGGAAGCGCTCACCCAGGTGATGGTCGATAACACGCGCGTGGTGTTGCTGGCGTGCGACACCCCTTACCCGGAACCGCTGCACAGCGCCCGCCCCTTCGCAGATGCGTTCGGCATTGCGCTGGTGCTGGCGCCGCAACGCAGCGCACAGGCGCTGGCGAAAATAATCGTTAGCCTGACGGATGCCAGTGCGGACCGGCTCGATGATGCCGCGCTTGAATCACTGCGTGCAGCCATTCCAGCCGCACGCGGGCTGCCCCTGCTGCACGCAATCGCACTGCGACAAGACAAGAACGTAGTATTGGATTACCTCGACAGCACGCGTCTCGCCGTGGAAATAGTCCTGTGCTAAATCAACCTAGACTGGACCACGCCTGGATTGCGCACCACATCCCGCATCAGGGCCGCATGTGTCTGCTGCATCGCGTCGACGCATGGGATCAACAGCGTATCCTGTGCCGCGCCATCAGCCACCGCGCCGCTGACAACCCGTTGCGTGCTTATGGCCGCCTGGGTGCCGTCTGCGGTATCGAATACGCGGCACAGGCCATGGCCGTGCATGGCGCCTTGCTGGCGCCGCCAGACAATCCCCGCGCACGGGTCGGTTATCTGGTCAGCGTGCGCAGCACGCAGTTGCATGTGCCGCGGCTGGACGACATCGCCGCCGATCTGCTGGTAGAAGCGACCTGCATCACGCGCAGTGAACACAATATTCTCTACCAATTCAGCATCCGCGCGGCGGGGCGCCTGCTGCTGGAGGGGCGTGCCGCCGTCGTGCTTAATGCCGATTTACCATCACCCGCTACAGGAGACGCGCCATGAAAAATGCCCTGGTCACCGGCGGCAGCGGCGGCATCGGCACGGCTATCTGCCGCCGCCTGGCTGCCGATGGCTGCCATGTTTACATTCACGCCCATCATGGATTGCAAACTGCGCAATCGCTGGCCGACGCCATTTGCGCGGGCGGTGGCAGCGCGCAGGTGCTGACATTTGATGTGACGGATAGCACTGCGGTAGCCGCGGTGCTGACGCCGCTGGTCGAACATCAGCCGATTCAGATTTTGGTCAACAACGCAGGCATCCATGACGACGCCGTGTTCCCCGCCATGCGCGCAGAACAATGGCAGCGGGTGATCGACGTATCGGTCAACGGCTTTTTCAACGTCACCCAACCGCTGATGATGCCGATGATACGCAGCCGCTGGGGGCGCATCATCAATGTGTCTTCCATCGCAGCGCTGACCGGCAATCGCGGGCAGGTTAACTATTCCGCCGCCAAGGGTGCGCTCAATTCAGCGACCAAATCACTGGCGCGGGAAGTGGCCAGCCGGGGGATTACCGTCAACGCGGTTGCGCCCGGCATTATCGACACCGCCATGAGTGGAGACGCGTTCAATGCTCAAGACATTGCAAGCATGGTGCCGATGAAACGTGCCGGCGCCCCCGGCGAAGTTGCCGACCTGATCGGGTTTCTCGCCTCGACGCAGGCGGCCTACATCACCGGGCAAATTATTTCCATCAACGGCGGACTCATTTAACGTGAGCAACAACATGCACCCACTCAGACCTTCTCCCACGCATGCACCGCACGTCCCGCTGACCGATTACTACCAAACGGAGCAGGATCGACAGACGTATCTACGCCGGATTTTCGATAACACCGCGGCAGATTACGACTGTATCGAAACGATACTGGCGTGGGGTTCCGGTTCCCGCTATCGGCGCCAGGCGCTGATTCGCGGCGGTTTGAAACCGGGTATGAAGGTACTGGACGTCGGCGTGGGCACCGGCTTGGTTGCGGCACAAGCCTGTATTTTGACCGGCGATGCTTCTCTGGTTACCGGAGTCGATCCCAGCCCTGGCATGATGGCCGCCGGCAAGTTACCCCGCACCCTGGTGTTGGTGGAGGGCCGTGCCGAGTGTTTGCCTTTCCCCGACAATCATTTTGATTTTTTGAGCATGGGTTATGCGCTGCGTCACATCAGCGATCTGGGGGTGGCGTTTGCAGAATTTGAACGGGTGTTGAAGCCCGGCGGTCGCGTATGCATACTTGAAATTACCCGGGCGCAAAACCGATTTGGCCAATGGCTGCTCAAAACCTATATGCGCGGCGTGATACCGCTGTTAACGCGCGTGGTGTCAAAGCAAAAGGATACCGCGACCATCTGGCGTTATTACTGGGACAGTATAGAAGCCTGCGTCCCCCCTGAACAGGTCATGACCACACTTAGCGCAGCAGGACTGACGCAGGTTAAACGCTATCTGGAAGTCGGCGTGTTTTCGGAATATCAGGCGCTCAAGGCCGCTTCTGCGTTCGTCGCACCACGTCCGGATTCAGCAACTTAACCGGCTTGCCCGCCGCAAACGCCGCCGCTTGCTCGAACGCTTCACCGAAATACGCGCCGTAGGTGCCGGGTTCGAGCCATGCGCTGTGCGGGGTGCAGATGGCATTGGGCATTTTGAGCAGCGGGTGGTCGCCGTTTTGCACCGGCTCGTTTTCGTAAACGTCGGTGGCGGCAAATCCGGGACGGCCTTTTTTCAGCGCGTCGACCAGCACGCCGGGGGCGAACAGTTCGGCGCGCGCGGTGTTGACGATCAGGGCGGTGGGTTTCATCTGCGCCAAGTCGGCGGCGGTGATGATGCCGCGCGTGGCTACACTCATGCGCAGGTTGACGCTTAATACGTCGGCTTCTTCAAAGAAGGCTTGCCGCGAGGCGGCGGCTTCGTATCCCAGCGCATTCGCGCGTGCCGCGGTGGCTACACGCGCATAACACAGCACGCGCATGCCGAACGCCGCACCGGCTGCCGCCACCGGCTCGCCGATTTTGCCGAGGCCGTAGACGCCGAGCGTTTTGCCGCGCAGGCTGGTGCTGAACCCGTCGCGCCATTTGCCCTGCTTCATCAATGCGGCGTCTTCGGCGATGCGGCGCACGCTGGCGAAGATCAGCGCCCAGGCGTGTTCGGCGACAGTGAAGGGGGATGCGTGTGAACCGGCGCACACGGCGATACCCAAATCCGTGCAGGCTTTCAGATCGATGCTGTGCGCGCTGCGCCCGGTTTGCGCGATGAGTTTCAGATTCGGCAGTTGTTCGAGCAACGCGCGGGTGTATGCGGTGCGTTCACGCACGGCGACGATGATCTCGGCGCCGCGCAGTTTTTCCACCAGGGTTTCAAACGAAGGCGCTACATCGCGCAGCACCGTGACCTGATGTACGCCGGGTCCGGCCAGTTTGTCGAAGCATTCCAGCCGGGGCACGAGGCCGTGGTAGTCGTCGGGGATGGTGATTTTCATGATGGGTGCAAGTTTAGCATGCACCCATCAGCGCTCCATCCGTTTGCGTTAGCGGTGTCCGCCGCCGTGATGCTGGTGATGTCCGCCGCCGCCTCGGTAGCCGCCGCCGTGGCCGATGGGGTAAACCACGCAGCCGGCCAGTAGTGCGGTCGCGACAAGGGCAACAATTAGTTTGACTGCTTTCATGGCTGCTCTCCTGGTTAAGTGTGGATATCCACACTGCCAATAACGGGCGAGGAGCGCGCGTGACGACGCCCAGCCCGTAACAGAAGTCGCGAGTGTGTAAGCAAATGTTTCAGCCAATCGCGGCAGCGCGCGGCAGGTGTGTCAAAATCGCTTGTTAATTCAACCAGTTCACTCTACAGGAGCAGCAAATGGAACTCGGACTCAAGGGCAAGGTCGTGGCGGTCACCGGCGGCAGCGAAGGCATCGGGCGCGCCGCCGTGCAGCGTTTTGTGGCCGAGGGCGCGAAGGTGGCGTTCTGCGCGCGGCGCAAAGAGGCGCTGGATAAACTCGCCGATGAGATGCGCAAACCGCGACCCGCCGCAGCTACTCGATGTTCACGGTCACCCCCTTGGTGACGAGCTTGCTCAGGCGGATCGCGTCCCAGTTTGCCGTGCGCATGCAGCCGTGGCTCTGGCTGCGGCCGATGGTCTGCGGGCTGTTCGTGCCGTGAATCCCGATGCCGGGTTTGTTCAGCCCGATCCACGCGACGCCGACGGGGTTGTTTGGCCCGATCGGGAGCATGTAGAAATTTTCGGTGCGCACGCCGTGTTCGAGCACGCCCTTGTCACAGCGGAAGGTGGGCATGGCGGCGATGCCGAGGATTTTCCAGGCCCCTGCGGGCGTCTCCAAGCGGCCGCCTCCGGGCGTGATCGGCACGGCGGCGATGAGCTTCTCGCCGTCGTACACGTCGAGCATCTTTTGCGCGCGGTGGATGTTGATCACCCGGTGCT
>JANPOH010000207.1:0-14327 GCA_031427895.1 Betaproteobacteria bacterium | reverse complement strand
TACAGTTGGTCTTTTGAAAAAAATGTAATGAATAAAATAAGTGCAACAAAAAATTGCTATTAGGCCTAAAAAAAATAAGTAAATCTTTTTCATTTCTTCTTAAATAACACCTTATTCATTTCAACTCCTGCTAAAGGTTTTTCCTAATCATGCTACGCCTTGGTTCGTGTCCTCACGAACCAATTTTGAAACCCACTCACCTCAAAACTCATCTCTTAAATCTTTTATAAACAAAAAATCCTTAACTCCCTTCTCATAATATCTTGCTGTTGAATATCTATAATCACATGGCTCTTTCACCAATTGCCACTGGTCTGCTATTGGATTGTAATGTGTATAATCCAGCTTTTGGTACGCTACTTCCCGTGTATATAAATGTACTGCCAACGAATCGCGTTGCCAAAATTCGTGCTTTTTGTTGTGTGCTTCAACTGCGTAATTCTCCAACAATCCATCTCCTTCGTTTGTCAACATCTTCTTAAACTCATGTGCCGTAAACTTTAAAAATGAGCCTTGTGCTGTTTCCTTTCCAGTGTGTTCGTTTGTGCGCCAAATCAAATGAATATGGTTGGGCATTATCACAAAGGCAAACACATCAATTTTTCCGCTGCTGCTCAGATGTTCCAAAGAATTAATGACAACATCCTTATACATATCCTTTTGTAACAAACGCTGCCAATTATTGATGGTGGCTGTCCAGAAATATATTTCTCCAATCTCCATGTACGACTTTCGCTTTTGCTCAATTATATTCTTATCCATTGTATTTCATTTTATCACATTGGTTCGTGAGGACACCATAGCCGTCAAGCTAACGAAATAAAAAACTGAAAACCAAGTACATAGAGGAAAAAACAAGATACAGTTTCAGGCCCCCTAAATGCCCTGACCGAAAAATTGACTTCGCTGCTTTCACCAGAAAGTATTGATGGCCTTGCTAAACAAGCTGGTTTCTGCCAACGTAAGTCCAAGCTCACCCCATTAGCATTTGTCAAGATGGTTTTGTTCGACCACTTACTTTGCGATCAGCCCAGCCTTCAGCAGCATAGCTATGGAATACAGACCGATCAGGGAAGGAAGATAAGCAAACAAGGGATAGACAATCGATTCAATGTCCATGCAGTTGAATTTTTGCAATCTGTATTCCGGCAATATTTTGAAAACCAGCTAATACTACATCGACTACCCACCATCCTAAGTGACAAGTTCACTGCTATACGGGTGATGGACTCAACCGAGTTTAAACTGCCCGAGAGTTTGTCCCATGTATTCCCCGGCTTTTCGGGAGAAGGAACAAAAGCTTGTGCTCAGATACAGTTTGAGTTTGATGCACTGTCGGAAAGGGTTATCCACATGTCAGTTGAAAACGCAAGGGTCTCCGACAAAACATATGCCAGCGAACGCCTTGGCTCACTGCGCAAAGGGGATTTGGTGCTGCGCGATCTGGGTTACTATTCTATTAGCTCATACAAAGAGATCGAATCTCAAGAAGCATTTTACATCAGCCGGTTGAAGCCACAGGTGCTGATCTATGAAAAAAAACGTAATGTGTTCAAACAGATTACACATGCTGGTATCCTCAAGCGGTTAAGGGCTTCGGGCAAAATGTATATAGACATCCCGGCCTACATTGGCAAAGACTCAAAGCACCCCGTGCGCCTCATTGCTAACCTCTTAGATGAGAAAGCGGTTGCACAACGGGTCAAAAGAGTAAAGCACAAGAAAACAAAACTCAACAACATTGACAAGATCGATAGCCAACTGAACTTGTTTGTCACCAATGTGCCTGTTGATTATTGTACTGCTGACGAAATTTATCAACTGTACAAAATACGGTGGCAGGTGGAATTGATCTTCAAAACATGGAAGAGTGTTTTGAAGATTGATAAAGTAAGGAAAATGAAAGCAGACCGTTTGAAATGCTACTTGATCAGCAAACTGCTATGGGTCATGCTCAGTTGGGAAGTTTGCTATATACACAAGAAAGCGATCTGGGTAAATCATAAACGCCTGATCAGTCCCTACAAATGTTTCTCGCTCTTGAAACTACAGGCTTCCGCAATCAAAGGAATTCTGTTTTCATCGACTCAGCAAATCAAGCAATGGTTGAAGTCTTTATACGATTGCTTCGTTGACCATGGACTTAAGGAAGATCGCAAAGGTCACATCGGTTTGATAGAATTATTGAAGTTTGATACTGGTAATATCTAATGATGGAGCTATCTTTACACCATCAGCACGAAGCCATCAATAAAACAGTAGTGGCTTCAAAAAAAACTGACAACCCATATGAGGAAAAAAACTTTGCTGTGCGAAGCCGCACAGCTATTTCCCATTGGTTATCAGCAACTTGCAGCCTAAGCTTGACGGCTATGGTGGGGACACGAACCAAGGATGGGGGAGTGAAAGTGCGAGGCCATGACCAATCGCTTCGTGCAGCAGGATACCAGGCCAGCCCGGCCCGAGCACCACCGTCATGGTGCCGGCCGGGGCAGGCCTTGCCTCCAGATTGATCAGCGCCTGATCCACTGCCTTGCGCGCGTAATCCTGCAAAATTTCTTCGGTAAAGTACGCATAACTGGATCGACCGCCGCCGCCCGCGCCGCCCTGCTCGCGCCGCCCGTTTTGCTCGACAATCACTTGCAGCGACACGCGCACCAGCGGACGCACGTCGGCGGCCTGCGCGCCATCGCTGCGCGCCACCATCACCACTTCGTATTCACCGGCGATAGACGCCATCACCTGCGTCACGCGCGGATCGAGACTGCGCGCATATTTTTCGAGGCGTTCGAGCAACTGAACTTTTTGCGGGTCTTCGAGACTCGCCAGCGGATCGTGCGGCAGATACAGATTGCGCCCGGCGTTGCGCCGCGCCACCGGCGTGGCCTGCGTACTATGCCCCCCCCCCTGCCTGCCGATGGCGCGCGTGGCCTGCGCCGCCGCCGCCAGCGCATCGAAGCTGATATCGTCGGAATACGCAAACGCGGTTTTTTCGCCGCTCACCGCGCGCACGCCCAGCCCTTGATCGATATTGAAGCTGCCGGACTTGACGATGCCTTCTTCGAGGCTCCACGACTCACTGCGGCTGTATTGAAAATACAGGTCGGCGTAATCGACCTGATGCTGCATGATCTGGCCGAACACGGTGTTGAGCTTGCTGTCGTTCAGCGCATACGGCGACAACAGCGTGTCGTGGGCGGTTGAAAAATGGATCTGGGGTGTAGCTATGGCACTGGTAATGATTGACAAAATAATCCTTTAAAAACAAATAGTTATACAAATACTCGATGATTAAGCGCGGGCAGGTTGCGGCGCAGACCCCGCAAGTGTGACAGGTTTAGGGTGGCTGCCACCACCCCCGCGCCGCGCGGCAGGCGATTCAACACCGCGCCCCACGGATCAATAATCATGGTGTCGCCGTGCGTTTCGCGGCCATTCTCATGTCGCCCACCCTGCGCGGGCGCCACCACATAGGCGAGGTTTTCGATGGCGCGCGCGCGCAACAGCGTTTCCCAGTGCGCGCGGCCCGTGGTTTCGGTGAACGCCGACGGCACAAAAATAATATCGACGTCCTTCATCGCGCGATACAACTCCGGGAACCGCAGGTCGTAACAAATCGACAAGCCAATGCGCCCAAACGGCGTATCCACCGTCACCGGCGTATTGCCCGGCTCGATGGTGCGCGCTTCGTGATACTGCTCATCGCCCATGTGAAATCCAAACAGGTGAATTTTGTCGTAGCGCGCCACTTGCTTGCCGGCGGGGTCGTACACCAGGCAACTGTTGCGCACGCGCATGGGGTCGGCTGACACCAGCGGCGCCGAGCCGCCGACGATCCACACGCCGTGTTTTTTCGCCGCCGCCGACAAAAAATTCTGGATCGGGCCATCGCCCTCGACTTCGCGCACCGCCACTTTGTCGGTGTCTTTCATGCCCATGATGCCGAAGTATTCCGGCAGCGCCACCATCGCAGCGCCTTGCGCGGCAGCCATCTCGATCAAGCGTGCGGCCTCCGCCAGATTGTCCTCGACGCGCGGCGTGGACACCATTTGCAGCGCGGCAATGCGCGAGGCGCCGGGCAATGCCGCAGGCGTGGCGGCGGGTGAAGACGAAGCACTGGAATTCATAGTGGCGACTCGTAATATGTCAAACAAAGACCCAGTGGAAAACCCGTGGCGGTCTGATCTAATCGCCACTAGACGCCGGTCTCGGCGCCGCCTCGACCTTGGTCACCACCGGATCGCTCCAGGTACCGGTGACGCTATAGTTAAAAGCGATCAGTTCATCCAACGGGTCTTTCAGAATTTTCTGGGCAATAAAGGCAATCACCCCCGCAATCGGTCCGCCCGCCAGCGCACCGGCGATGGAAAAGCCGTCCGACACATGCGGATTGACCTTGACGCGCAGATTCTGCGTTTCCTTGTTGATGTCCGCGCTGCCGCTCATCACCACGCGCGCGGACGGCCCGCTGATACGGAAATTATCGGTCACGACGATGCCCCGATCGATCTTGACCACGCCCAATACCTCATCGAACGCAAAGCCGTCGCTGAACACATCGCGAAAATCCAGCGTCAAGCGCCGCGGGATCGATTGCAGACTGATAATGCCCAGCAATTTTCCGATACCCGGTTCCATTTTAAGAAACTGCCCTTTCACCGCCTGCAACGCGAAGCTGCCCGACAGCGTTGGATAATCGATTTGCTGCGGCCCGCCGTTCCAGCTCAAATTGCCGCTGATACCCGCCATGCCGCGGCGCACGCCTTCCGGGTACCCCAGCCGCGTCAGCATTCTGCCCACGTCGGTGACGTTCCACTGCACATTCACCGCCGTGCGCGGATTGACCTGCCAGGACTGCCACACGCCTTCCACCGTCAGCACGCCTTCGGGACTCGACACCCGGAGTTGCTCAATACGCCAATCGCGATCCTGCGGCGTCGCCCTTAACTCGAGCTTGCCCAACACCTTGGCGCCCATCTGAAAATGATCCGCCACGATATCCAGCGCCGGCAGTTGCGGTGATTCCGCGACTGGCAGTTTTTCTTCGACGGACGCACCCGTTACCGGCGCGGCCGCGGGAATGACGAATTTTTTCAATCGCGCCACCAGCCGCCCCTTGCCCGCGGGACTCCAGTCGGCGACGCCCTCGAACTCGCGCCCGCTCAGGAGGTAGCGCGTGGTCGCGGCGTCCGGTCGCGTGCTGCTGATGGCAATGTCGCCGAACTTGCGATCATAGACATCCAGTTCGCCGAACTTCACGTCCAGCGCCGCCAGGGTGTAACTGAGTTCAGCGCTGTCCGCCCCCGACCCGCCGGCCATTTTTAGCCAGCCGCCGAGATTGACCGACTTGAGGCTGCCGCTAACCCACACGCCATCTCGCTCCGGTTCGCCCGCCGCGCCGCCGCCCAGGCGCACAACGCCGCGGTCGATCACCGTTCGTTTTCCTTCCATATGCCGGTTATAGCGCGCGCTGATAACGTCCCCATAAGTCAACCCCACGACGTCGCGGTCATTGCTGACAAAGCGCCGTTCCACCCGCAGCGGCACGGCCTCCGCCGCCGTTTTCACAAACGGCGCGGGCAGCGTGGATGCGATGCCCTGCAAATTCGACTCCAGTACCAAATCCACTGTTTTCTTACGCACGTTCACGGTGCCACGCCAATCCGCCGCGCCGCGCACATGGGTGAGCCACGCCGGTCCGCCCGCGCGGCGCACGGTGTCGGGCGAGACACGCCCCTGCAAGCCGATTTGTATGGAGCCGTCGCGTTGCGTGGCGCCGGATATCGTCAGCGGCCCGCCGAAAAACATCGCCGTGGCCGAAGGCACGTTAATGCCGGTTTCGGTGAATTCAAGCCTGCCGTTGACTTGTTCCAGCGGCGGCAGCGACGCCTCGATGAGCAGCCGGTTGTTGGTCATCTGATACGCGCCGGCCACGCGCGTTTTATCGAGATTGGCGAATGGCATCTCCAGTTTGAGATCGAGCTTGCCCGCGCCCTCGCCCTGCATGCCGTCGGTGAAATGCTCGATATACCCCGCGACCGGGCTGGCCGCGATGAATTTAAGAAAGTCAGGCATAGTACCGTCGGCCACGCCCTTCACCGTCAGCACGCCGCCCGCCGCCATGCCGAGATCCGGTATTTCGGCATGCACTTTCGACAGCGTGACGCCATAAATCGTGCCGCGATTGGCCACCACATCCATGCGCTTGCCGCGAAACGCCAGATCACCGTCGATGTTTTCGATGTTGGGCCAGCCGTCGCCATAATGCAGCCCGCCGCCGGCGATTTTGGCGGTGACAAAAAAGGTGCCGCCCTTGTTGTCGGGGAACGGAAACTCGCGCAGGTCGCCCTTGACCCGCACATTCACGTCGTTGGATGATCCCGCGACAAACGCGCTTTCCATCCACGGGCGCGCCTTGCGCGCCAGCGTAATCGGCAGATAGCGCATCAGACTGCGCGCATCGGCGCGCGTCATGTTGCCGGTCAAATCGATAATGCCCGGCTGATCGGGCACGGCGCGATAACTGCCGCTCAGGGTGCCCGCCATATCCGCGTTGTGGTACGACACATTCGACAACTTCAGTTCAAAGCCCTTGCCCCGCGAATCGCGGCTCCAGGCGGTATGCGCCGCGAGCGTATCGAACTTCAAGGTCTCCTTGAACAGGGCGGGCAGCTCAAGCGTCATATCGCGCGCGCTGAAGTGGCTGACGCCGCCTTTTTCGGTCATTTCCAGATTGCCGCTCACGCCTTTTAAACCCGGCAGCACGCCGTAGCGTTTAACCGCCAATGCCTCGAAGCGGCCACGCGCGCTGTATTTCGCCGGATCGGGCAACACGCCTTCCCACTTGGTCTGTACGTCAAACAAACGGCCCTGCGGCGACAACTCGGCGAGCCGTTTGCGCGTCTCGCCGTCCAGCGGCAAATGATCGGCCAATGATACCAACGGCGCGATATCAATCGCATTGGCGCCAATTTCACCCGCGGCCGGGTTGCCCGCCGCATCCAGCGTCGCCTTGAAGGTGAAATCCATCGGCTGCAAGCTCAAGTTGCCCGAGGTGGTCAACGCAAGTTGCGTGGTGGAAAACTCGATGCTCTTGGGCGATTTTTTCCAGCTCACGCGCCCCGACAGCGTAGTCAAGTCGAGTTCCGGCAGGTTTTTGGCCAGCCGCGTACGCACCTGAGCAAGCCGCACATCGGCGATTAACTCGTGCAACGCCAGCGCCTTGATGCCCGCCCACGCGCGCACCGCGCCCGCGCCCCGCGGAAACTCAAACGGAAACGGCACCCACGCGCGCCAGGCGGCGATATCCGCATAATCCAGTTGCACGAAGACGCGCCCGCTCCACTGCGCCAGGTCCTTGAGTGACACGCCCGTCAGATCGCCGCGCAAATCAACCGGGCTCGCCAGCGCCGCCGGTGGAATAGCCTTTAGCCCGAAACGATGGTGATGGCCCCGATTCACCAGATGCAGCCGCACTTGTTGCAGCGTCAGGGTCGGCGCCGCGCGCAACTCGTCGGTCCAGTCGATGGCGCCGTTGTGAATTTCGATATCGCGCTGCGCCAGCAACCACTCGGAGAAGCCGCCCTCCTGGCTATCGCCCGACATTTCAATACCGGCGACGGAGATCACGCCCTTCTTATCGCGGCGAATATCGAGCACCGGGTCATAAAAATCCAGCGCATGAAAACGCGCGCCGCGCGCCGCCAGCGAGCGCCACGACAGCGTACTGTCCACGCGCTGCAATTTGAGCGCGACACGCCCCGCCTTGTCGTGCAGCGCCACGGTTTGCAGATTCAACCGCGGACGCAAGCCGTCCCAACTCGCGGCAATGCCGCCGATGGTGACTTTTTGGCCGACCGCTTTGCTCACCGACTGCGCGATCGACTCGCGATAGTTCTCGATATTGGGCAGCACCCAGTAGCGCAGCCCGAGCACCGCCACCGCCAGCACCAGCGCTAGCGCCAGCACGATCCAGACGAGTTTATGCCACACCCACGCGGCACATCGCTGCAGGCCGTTCATCGCGCTGGAAATTGCCGTTGCTGTCACCCGTTGCCTGCTAAAATATGAAACACAACAAACACTTAGCGAACTTTATCGCACGTGTCATTCTACTGCTTTTCCAAGGCCCACGAAACTCGCCATGCCCCCGCTTAACGCGCCGACAAGCCCTGCCGTGGACGCCGCGATTTCCGCGGCGCGGCGGTTCAGCCGCTACCTCGACCGCGCGCTCGACGCCGAGCCGCATCTGCTTGACGGGAGAGACCTGCGCGAGCCCCTCGTAGTTGCATTCAACGCGACGGAATTGCCCGCCGCGCTCACGCGCGACGCCTTGCAGCGCGACTTGCGCCGTCTGCGTAAGCAAACCCTGGCAACGCTGATCGTGCGCGATCTGGCGGGCTGGGCCGGGCTCGCCGAGGTCACGCAAACCATGACGCGCCTCGCCGAATGCACCGTTGCCGCCGCGCTCGATTGGATAAGCCGTGATATGGCGAAAACCCTGGGCACGCCGCGCGGCGCGTCGGGGCAGGCGCAGCAACTGCACGTGGTGGGCATGGGCAAGCTGGGCGGCGGCGAGCTCAATGTGTCTTCCGACATTGATCTGGTGTTTTTGTACCCCGAGGAAGGCGACACCGACGGCGCGCGCGCGCAAAGCAACCATGAATATTTTTCGCGCGCCGGACGCGCACTGATCGCGCTGCTCGGTGAAATGACCGGCGACGGCTACGTGTTCCGCGTGGACATGCGGCTGCGGCCCTACGGCGACAGCGGGCCGCTGGTGGCCAGCTTCGACATGCTCGAAAATTATCTGATTACGCAAGGCCGCGAGTGGGAGCGTTATGCGTGGATCAAGGGGCGCGTGCTCACGGGCGATCAGGGCGGCGAACTGATGGCGCTGGTGCGCCCTTTTGTGTTTCGCCGCCATCTTGATTACAGCGCATTCGCCTCGATGCGCGAGCTGCACAGTCAGATACGCCGCGAGGTCAAGCGCCGCGACATGGCGGGCAATATCAAGCTCGGTCGCGGCGGCATCCGCGAAATCGAATTCATCGCGCAGGTGTATCAATTGATACGCGGCGGACACGAAGCCGCGCTACGCCGCCAGCCCACGCTGGAAGTGCTGGCGCTGCTCGCGGAGCGTGCCCTGCTGCCCGAGTCCGTGGTCATGGAATTAACGCAAGGTTATGTTTTTCTCAGGAATTTAGAGCACAGACTGCAATATCTCGACGACCAGCAAACGCACTCGCTGCCCGCCAACGCCGACGATCAGGCGCGCATCGCGCATGCCATGGGCTACGCGGACTACGCGGCGTTGCTCGCGGCGCTGGGCGCGCATCGCGACACGGTGGCGCGGCACTTTGACGCGATCTTCACCGAAGCGCCCGCTGAACAGCATGCGCTGGCGGCGCTGTGGTCCAACAGCGGCGATGCGCCCGCCGCGATCGCGCAACTCGCGCAACTCGGCTATCAGCACGCGGACACATTGCAGGCGCGCATTGCACACCTGCACGAATCCGCGCGTTACCGCCAGATGCCCGCCGGCAGCCAGTTACGCTTTGACCGGCTGATACCGCTTGCCATTGAAAGCGCGGCCGCGGGCGCCAATGCGGACGTGACGCTGGAGCGGCTGCTGGCCTTCCTTGAAGGCATCAGCCGCCGTGAATCCTATCTCGCCCTGCTCGAAGAATATCCGCAGGCGCGCAGCCAACTCAGCGCATTGATGCGCGCCAGCCCGTGGGTGGCGCAATACCTGACGCAGCACCCTATTCTGCTCGACGAGCTGCTCGACGCGCGCACGCTGCACACGCCGCCGGACTGGCCCGCGCTGGCCGCGGGCTTGCGCGCCGCCATGACCGATGCCGAAGGCGATATCGAACAGCAGATGAATGCGCTGCGTCATTTCCGGCACGCGCAAACCCTGCGTCTGGTGGCGCAGGACCTCGCGGGCGCGCTGCCGCTGGAAACCCTGAGCGACCACCTGTCGGATCTCGCCTGCGTGGTGCTCGCTGAAACGGTGCGGCGGGCATGGCTGGACGTGCGGCTGCGGCATCGGGACGTTCCCGCCTTCGCCGTCATCGGCTACGGCAAGCTCGGCGGCAAGGAACTCGGCTACGTCTCCGATCTCGATCTGGTGTATTTGTTCGATGACGACGCCCCGGAAGCCATCGAGAACTACGCGCGACTGGCGCAGCGCATCAGCACCTGGCTCACCAGCACCACCGCCGCCGGACAACTCTACGACACCGATCTGCGGCTGCGCCCCGACGGCGACAGCGGCCTGCTCGCCAGTTCGCTGCAACGGTTTCGCGATTACCAGGTGAGCCGCGCCTGGCCGTGGGAGCATCAGGCGCTGACGCGCGCGCGCTTTGTCGCGGGCGACCCCGCCATCGGCGCCGCCTTCGAGACCATCCGTCACGACATCCTGTGCCGCGCGCGCGACCTGCAAACACTGCGCGACGACGTGGTGGCGATGCGCGAAAAAATGAGCGCCGCCCACCCCAATCGCAGTGGCCTGTTTGACGTGAAGCACGGGCGCGGCGGCATTGTGGATGTGGAATTCATGGTGCAGTATCTAGTGCTCGGCCACGCCCGCAACCACGCGGCGCTCACCGGCAACATCGGCAATCTGGCCCTGCTGCGGCTGGCCGCGCAACTCGCGCTGATCCCCCCCGCTCGGGCCAAAGCCGCCCATCAGGCCTACCGCGCCTACCGCCAGTTGCAACACGCGCTGCGTTTGCAGGGCGAACGTTATGCGCGCGTGCCGCCGGAATCCGTGTCGGCGCACGCTGATGCCATGCGCGCGCTGTGGCAAAGCGTGTTCGGCAGCGCGCGTTGAATGCGATAAAATACTGACTCCCAACAAACTTCATTTAGTCTTCATTTCATTTTCAGGAGCAGCACTATGTCGATGGCAGACCGTGACGGGTTTATCTGGCAAGACGGCAAACTCGTGCCCTGGCGCGAAGCGACCACGCACGTACTCACGCATTCGCTGCACTACGGGCTAGCGGTATTCGAAGGCGTGCGCGCCTACAACACGGTCAAGGGCACGGCGATTTTCCGCCTGAAAGAGCACACCCAGCGGCTGCTCAATTCGGCGCACATCTACATGATGAAAATTCCCTACAGCCTTGACACGCTGATGGAGGCGCAAAAAGAAGTGGTGCGCGAAAATAAATTGGAATCTTGTTATCTGCGCCCGATTGCGTTTTACGGTTCCGAGAAAATGGGCGTCTCGCCCAAGGGCAACACCGTGCATGTGGCGATTGCCGCGTGGCCGTGGGGCGCCTATCTCGGCGCGGATGCCATCGAACAAGGCATCCGCGTCAAAACCTCGTCGTACGCGCGCCACCACGTCAACGTGTCGATGACACGCGCCAAGTATTCCGGCACCTACGCCAACTCCATCCTCGCCAACCTTGAAGCCACCGAACACGGTTACGACGAGGGCCTGCTGCTGGATGTCGATGGCTTCGTGGCCGAAGGCTCCGGCGAAAACCTGTTCATGGTCAAAGACGGCAAAATTTACGAACCGGAGTTAAACAGCGCCTTGATCGGCATCACCCGCGACGCCATCATCACGCTGGCGCAGGACATGGGCTACACCGTGGGCACCAAGCGCATCACGCGCGACGATTTGTACATCGCCGACGAAGCCTTCTTCACCGGCACCGCCGCAGAGGTCACGCCGATACGCGAACTCGACGGCCGCACCATCGGCAGCGGCAAACGCGGCCCGATCACCGCCCAACTGCAAAAAGCGTTTTTTGACTGCGTGAACGGCAAGTCGGAAAAGCATGCCGGCTGGCTGACGCCGGTGGCGGCGTAGACCCCGGAGCCACACCATGGCCGAGCAGACTGACAACAAATCACGGCACATCGAAGTCACCGCCGCCGACCTGCCACTGCATTGCCCGACGCCGGCGATGCTGCTGTGGAACGCTCACCCGCGCGTGTTTATGCCCATAGATAAAACCGGCGAAGCGCTGTGCCCGTATTGCGGCACGAAGTATGTACTGAAGGGCGGGCCGGGAAAATCTGGTCATTAGTGGTTATTCGTGTTCATCGTGTTCATCGTGTTCATTAGCCTCGCGCCGACTTGAGCAACCCCAGTTGCAAAATCAAACCAATTAATCCCCTCGCCCCGCTTGCGGGGAGAGCCGGCATGCCCATGCAGGCGAGGGGCCGGGCCAGGTTGAGGGGCTGCGTGCGTCCCACGCAAGCGCAACACGCATGAAAATCCTCGTCGTCGCCCCCGCCTGGGTCGGCGACACCGTCATGGCGCAGCCGATGTTTCGGCTGCTGCATGAACGTCATGCAAATCTTGCACTCGACGTACTCGCGCCGCCCTTCACCCTGCCCTTGTTGTCGCGCATGTCCGAAGTGCGCCGCGCCATCGTCGCGCGCTTCGGCCACGGCGAACTGAAATTCGGCGAACGCCGGCGGCTCGCGCATGAACTGCAAGCCGAGCGCTACGATCAGGCCATCGTGCTGCCGAATTCGCTGAAATCCGCGCTGATTCCGCTGCTGGCGAAAATCCCAATACGCACCGGCTTTCGCGGCGAGATGCGCTTCGGCCTGCTCAACGATCTACGCACGCTGGATGAAGCCGCGCTGCCTCAAATGGCCGAGAGATTTGCCGCACTCGCCTTTGACCGCGGCAAGCCGTTGCCGCGCCCGCTGGTATCGCCCCGTCTGATTTCCCGACCAGAAGATAGAGAAATAATCGTTAAAAAACAAGAACTTACAATAAACAAGCCAGTGGCGGTACTCTGCCCCGGCGCCGAATACGGGCCGGCCAAACGCTGGCCCGCCGAACACTTCGCCACGCTGGCGCAACAGCTCGCGCAAAAAGGTTATGCGGTATGGTTGGTCGGCTCGCCCAAAGATGCCGAGATCGGCGACGCCATTGTTCAGGCAAGCGCGGGCGTCTGCATCAATCTGTGCGGCAAGACCGCACTCGACGAAGCCATTGACCTTATCGCCTGCGCCGCGCTGGTCGTTACCAACGATTCCGGCCTGATGCATGTGGCCGCCGCGCTGGATCGCCCCATGCTCGCGCTCTACGGCTCAAGCAGCCCTGGGTTCACCCCGCCGCTGTCGGACCAAGCCCGTGTTATCAATCTCCACCTTCCGTGCAGCCCGTGTTTCAAGCGAGAATGTCCGCTGGGGCACTTTAACTGCATGCGGCAAATGACGCCGGATCAGGTTTTGCAACGGCTGCCCAGCCAATAAAAGATCGCGAGGGTATCTGCCATGAACAAACGTTACCTGCTGCCCTCGTTGCTTATTTTCGCCGTGCCGTGCATGACGGCGCCCGCGGCCATCGCGCAAAAGTACCCCGCCAAGCCGATCCGCCTGATCTCGCCCTTCGCCCCCGGCGGCGGCACCGACATTCTGTCGCGCGTAATCGGCCCGCGCCTGTCGGCGGTGATCGGCCAGCCGGTGGTGGTGGATAACCGGCCGGGCGCGGGCGGCGCGCTCGGCGCAGAAATCGCCGCGAAATCCGAACCCGACGGCTATACCTTCATCACGGTCTCCAGCAGTTACGCGGCATCATCCGCCTATCACAAGCTGACCTACGATCCGCTCAACGGCATCACGCCGGTTATCCTGCTCGGCACCACCGGCATGGTGCTGGTGACCAACCCCACGCTGCCGGTGAAAAGCGTCAAGGAACTCATCGCCTACGCGCGTGGCAATCCCGGCAAGATCAGCTATGGCACGGTGGGCGTGGGCAGCGTCACGCACTTGCTGCACGAGTTGCTCAACCTTGAAGCGAAAATGAACACCGTACACATTCCGTTCAAGGGCGCGGGGCCGGCCATCATCGGCATCATCAGCAATGAAGCGCACATCGGATCGCTCAGTGCCGTGCCGGTGATTCCGCATTTGAAGGCAGGCCGCTTGCGCGCCATCGGCATCACCACCGCCAAGCGTTCGCCGACGCTGCCCGACGTGCCCAGCATCGGCGAAACCGTACCCGGCTTCGATGTGCCGCACTGGTACGCGATCTGGGGGCCGAAGGGCATCCCCAAGGACATCGTTGCGCTATGGAACCGCGAAGTGTCCAAGGTGTTGCTGACCGAAGAAATGACCAAACAAATGCGCGCCGAAGGCATGGAACCCGCCGGCGGCCCGCCCGAACAATTTTTTAACGTGTTGAAGCCCACCGTCGAGCGCTGGCGGCGCGTGGTCAAGGAAGCGAAGATCGAGGGCTGAGAGCCGCGTAAAACCGCGTAACGGTAAACTGCGGCAGCCGTTTGCGACGAACCGCCTTCAACGTCAAATACGTTTAACCGCGGAACACACAGAACACGCGGAAA
>JANPOH010000206.1:0-3381 GCA_031427895.1 Betaproteobacteria bacterium | reverse complement strand
CCCGCCTTGTGCAGCGATGCACGGTCGTCGATGATGAGCAGGTCGCCCACCTGGTATTCATGCGCGTAGCAGAATTGCGGCTGGGTAACTTTTTCGGTGAGCTCCTGCAGGAATTCCTGCGTATCCTCCGGCGTCATGCCGAGAATTTTTTCGGTCTTGCTCTTGTGGAACCACACCGCTTTGGTGCCGGTTTCGGGGTGCGTGCGCACCAGCGGCTGCACCGTCGGTGGTTTCTTTGATTCCAGTTGCGCCTTCAGAACATCCGGATTGGCGATCTTGAAACGCGCGCTGCTGATCAGCGTGTTTTCCGTCTTCATGGGTGTGATGCGTTGCTTCAAATCTTCCGGCAGCGATTCGTAGGCGGCGCGCGAGTTGCACACGTTGGTGGCGCCACCTTTATCCGGCACCGCCACCGCATACAACATGGTGAACTTGGGCGGCAGTTCCTGGTTGGTATGATCGGTATGCCACGTAGAGTTGGTGCCGACCTTGGCCGGCTTGCCCGTGCTGTCGAGATGGAAGTTATCGAGCACGCTGATCAGCGGAAAACCATCCACGAGGTAGCGGCGGTTCTGGTCTTCCATCAGCTCGCCGAACAATTCACCGGCGGCCTGTACCTGCGCGGGCGTGAGATGCGCTTGTCCGCGGATAACCAGCACCACGTTTTCGACCGCCGCATCGTAGAGCTTTTTCTGCGTCGCGGCGTCGACGGGCTTGGCCAAATCGATGCCGGTGACGATGGCGCCGATGTGCTCTTTGACTTTGGTGATCTTCAGCGTTTGTGCGGGTGCTTGCACGGGGTTTTGTATTACGGCGCTCATGGTTTATCTCCTTGGAATGTTGGAAAGGCGATCAACGGGATTCCGCCAAGTGATGGATGATAGGGTTACCCGGGTGTTAACGGGAATATCATACGCGCAATTTTTCGCAAACGTGCTTGCGGCGCGCCATCCCGGCGCCCTCAATGCGCCTGTATCTCCGCGTCGCGAATCACCTTGCCCCACTTTACGATTTCGGCACGCTGAAAACGGTCGAACTCCTCCGGGGTGGTGTAGACCACTTCGGCGCCCTGCTGCAGCATCGCGTCTTTGATCTCCTGTAATTTCAGGATCGAAGCGATTTCGCGATTGATTTTCTCGATGATCGGGCGCGGTGTTTTTCCCGGCGCATAAAGTCCGAACCACACATACGATTCCGGGCCCTTGAAGCCCTGCTCCAGTGCCGTCGGAATATGCACGAGTTGGATGCCGAGCATCTGCGCGAACAATTCGCAAGAGTATTGTAAGCATTTGTTTTAATTAGGTAATTTTATGCGTTATCAGATGTGGCATGATGCGCCTCGCGGACGGGTCGTAAGCACACGCCGCGTTCACCGGAGGAGTCAGCATGGCAAAACAAAAATCACGCAGGGTGGGCAGGGTGGCAGTGGCAGCACTGATGATGGGCATGAGCAGCGTTACGTACGCGCAAGCCTATCCCACCAAGCCCGCGCGCCTGCTGGTCGGTTTTGCGCCAGGCGGCGGCGTTGATATTGCCGCGCGCATCGTTGCGGCCAAGATGAGCGAGCAGTGGGGCCAACATCTGATCGTGGACAATCGCGCGGGCGCGGGCGGCACCATCGGCACCGACATCGCGGCGAAAGCGCCCGCCGACGGCTACACACTATTGCTGTGCGGCATCTGGTCGCATGGCGTCGCGCCTTCGCTCTACAAAAAGTTGCCTTACGATCACTACAAAGATTTTGCACCGGTATCGATGATCGGCACCACGCCCAATGTGCTGGTGGTGCATCCAGCGGTGCCGGCAAAATCCGTCAGCGAATTTATTGCGCACACCAAGGCGAGCAAAGGCAAGTTGACTATCGCCTCGCCCGGTACCGGCAGTTCGCCCAACATGACGATGGAGCTGTTTCGCCTGACCACCGGCATTGACTTTGTGCATGTGCCGTACAAAGGCGCCGGGCCCGCGATTGTGGATTTGCTCGGCGGGCATGTGCAGTCGATGTTCGACAATATGTCGTCGCAGCTCGCGCACATGAAAGGCGGTCGCACGCGCGCGATCGCGGTGACCTCGCCCAAACGCAGCGTACACATGCCGGATGTGCCGACCATGATCGAATCAGGGATCAACATCGACGTCACCGTATGGTACGGCCTGTGCGCGCCCGCCGCCACGCCGAAACCCATCGTCGCCAAGCTCAACGCCGATCTGCACAAGGCGCTGGCGTCGCCCGACACGCAGCGCCGCCTCAGCGAAAACGGCATCGATGTCGCACCCTCGACACCCGAACAGTTCGCCGCGTTCATCAAGGTTGAAACCGACAAATGGGCGCGCGTGGTGCGTGATGCGAAGGTGCCGCAGCAGTAGGCGGGCGCGTGGTCAGTTAGCGGCGCACTACCGAATAAGCTGCTCCACATAGCTTTCACCCAGGCCCACGGCGGTGTAGTGCGCGCGCGCGCGCTTTTTCGAGCCGCGTGAACACGTCGTCGTAGCCGGTCGATATGCCCTGCGGATCGACATACATCAGGCTGCCCGTCACCTGAAACAGCGTAATCATTTCGGTGCAGCCGTCGGGCACCACCAGCGTGTGGGTTTCGCCCGGCGGCTCGAAAATGTAGCTGCCTTCCTCGGCCACCCAATCGTGCTCCAGGTACAGCCAGCGGCCCTTGAACACCCACGCATGCACGCCGCCGGAATGACGATGGCGCGCGATCATGCCCGCCTTGGTGACGCGCATCACATGCGTGTACTGGCCCTGCGTGACATTAAATTGCAGCGGGCGCACGGCGACGTGTTCCGCCAGCGGCACCCACACGCGCGGATCGCTGTTCGACGACAAGGCCATCGCGTCGTGAATCACCATGTCGGGGCGCATATCGCGCGGCTGCGGCTTTTGGTACGGAATGCGGTTCGGGTCGGTTACGCCGGGCGCGAGGGGTTTATTCATGAGAGTTCCTGATGGTGATAGAGATCGTTAAAAGGCGAGCAATGCTGCGGCGGTGCAAAGCACTGCGGTACCTGCCGTACTCAGGGCGCACTTTCCCCAAAAACTTGGGAGCAACGGGTATGCTTTCATTTTGTCCGGCCCTCCAGGAAGCGGCAGCGTGCGCTGCACGGGATGCCGGGCAATGTATCGCTCACACGGCGCATGGTCAACCGCATACCGAGGTTCACGCCGGGGTTGTACAATCGCCGCTGGCTTCACATCATCCCTATCACTTTTAAGGAAACACCTATGCGTATCAATCGGGTAAAAAAACTTTGGCGTGAAGGCAAACCGGCGGTCGGCGGCTGGTTGTCGATACCGCACTGCGTGCAGGCCGAAGTGATGGCGCACACCGGGCTTGACTGGCTGTGCGTGGACATGCAGCACGGCTGTAT
>JANPOH010000205.1:0-6336 GCA_031427895.1 Betaproteobacteria bacterium | reverse complement strand
GACTTTGACGGCACGCCGCATGAATATTTAATTCCAAAGGACAAACACGTCACCGCGCATGATGGCCAGGTGGTCAACAAGGGCGTCAGAACTGTTCGTCGTGGCGCAGATAACGCCGGGGATTCCCATTTGCCGGCACTTTGCGAGGAGGAATCTCAAACACCCTTTTTGGCTGACCGTGACTGTATTATCTGGCAGGCGATTGATCAATAACCATCAATCGCGCAGGTGTGCGGTAAAAATTGTGGTTTTGTCGGATTCCGTCGAGCCAAGGATAAGCAAGCGTAGCCCGTAAGAAGCGCAGCGTATTACGGGATCGGTCGCCCCTTGCACCAAACCTTCCCGAGGGCGAAGCACGAACCCAATCCACGGGAAGCGCGCCCTGCTTGATGCATCGATGTAGCGTTGCGTGCGACCCATTGCACCCTGCCGCATGTTCTTCCGTAATCCGCTTCGCTGCTTACGGACTACGTTGACTACGCTTGCTCTCGCGCCCGTTCACTTTCCGCTGCTTCGGTGCGCTCACTCCACCCGCACGCCCGCCGACTTCACCACCTTCGCCCACTTCGCAATCTCGTTGCGGAACAGTGCATTGAACTGCTCCGGCGTGCCGCTGCCGGGCGTGGCGCCGAAGCTGCGCAGGCGCTCGCGCATATCCGGGGCGGCAAGCCCCTTCATCACCTCCGCATTAAGCCGCGCGATAATGTCTTTGGACGTTGCCGCCGGCACGAATAAGCCGAACCACGCATCCGCGTCGTAGCCGGGCACGCCGGCTTCGGCGACTGTCGGCACCTCGGGCGCCAGTGGCGAGCGTTGCGCGGTGCTTACGCCGAGGGCGCGCAGCTTGCCCATTTTTGACAAGGGGTACAGCGTAATGATGTTATCGAACTGCGCCGGCACCTGCCCGGCGAGCACATCCACCGTCGCGGGCGCCTGACCTTTGTAATGCACGCTGGTCATCTTGACGCCGGCGAGTGAACTGAACAACTCCATGAACAGATGCGCGCCGGAGCCCGCGCCTGACGTGACATAGTTGACGTCACCGGGCCGGGCCTTGGCGAAGGCGACGAATTCCTTGACGTTTTTCACCGGCATCGATGGATGCGTCACCAGCATGAACGGCGTGGTTGCCACATGCGCCACCCCGGCCAGATCACGCAGCGGATCGTAGGCGAGTTTTGAATACAGCGACGGGTTGATCGACAGCGATACACTGCCCATGAACAACGTATAGCCGTCGGGCGCCGAGCGCGCCGCGAGCTCCGCGCCGATGTTGCTGGCCGCGCCCGGCCGGTTGTCCACGATCACCTGCTGACCCAGGCTTTCGGTGAGCTTTTGCGCGATCGCGCGCGTTGCGATATCGGTGGCGCCACCCGGCGGGAAGCCGACGATGATGCGCACGGTTTTCACTGGGTAATTCTGTGCCGCTGCACCGACCGCGACAACCGCCAACAACCACGCACTTATGAATCGACCGTACATTCAACCCTCCTCAGGTTTTCACTCAAAACCAAACACTAAAAATTCAACACGGCGCTGCCAGCCCCGCATTGCGCCCCGCGATACGCCCGAAAATCACGCTCTTGCCCAGCGCCGATCCTGTCATATAAGCCACGCCATGAAAGCCGCCGATCACCTCGCCCGCCGCGAACAGGCCCGCGATCGGCGCGCCGAACACATCGAGCACGCGTGTTTCGGTGTCTATGGTCACGCCGCAGTAGGTTGCGATCAAGCCGCTGGTGGACGGATAGGCGTACCACGGCCCGCGTTTCAGCTCGACCAGCTTGCCATAACCTGTCGATAAGCCGGTGCGGCCGAAATCGTCGTCGCGGCCATTGCACACGTAGCCGTTGTATCGCGCCACCGTCGCGGCCAGCGCCGCGGGGTCAAGCCCTACGCGACGCGCGATGCCGTCGAGCGTCGGCTCGGTGTACAAGCGCCCCAGCGCCAACGCCTCTTTGAATTTGAACGGCGGCGCGGTGTCGCTCGCGGTGTCCATCACGCCCTGATCGAAAATCTGGTACGCCATCGCATCCGGCTGCGCCAGCACTGCGTCGCCCAGCAGCTTGTACGATTTGGATTCATCGACAAAACGTTGCGCCTGTTGGTTGACCGCGATCGCGCCGCGATACACCGGCAGCTTGGTCCAGTCGCGCCCCGCCTTGATGCCCGCATCGGGATGAAAACCGAACGTGCCCTTGACGTACGCCACGTCGCGCAGCCCCGCGCCCAGCGCCCACGCCATGCGAAGGCCATCCCCATGATTGCCCGCGCCGCCGTAGCGCACGCACCGGGCCTGATGCGGCACAAACAGTTTAAGCATCGCCTCGTTGCGCGAAAATCCGCCGGCGGCAAGCACCACGCCGCGCCGCGCGCGGATGCGCGCCGGTTTGTTGTCGATAGTCGCCGCAACGCCTTCGACGCGGGCGCCCTCGCTATCGTTAGCATGATGGCGCAGCAGGCGTTGCACGGGCGCGTTGAGCAGCGTTTTCACGCGCCCGGTGGCGTGCGCGCGCTCGGCCAGCGTGTGCATGAAATCCTGCGGCCTTAACGAATGCGCGCGCGGCGCCGAGTGCCCCGCCGCCAGTTCAACCGAGGTGAATTTTGCGCCGTGGCTAACCACCCATTCGTAAGCCGCCATCTGCTGATCGACATAGGTACGCACCAGCGCCTCGTCGTTTTGCTGCTGGCCGGCGCGGCGCAGGTCGTCGAACAGCAACGCATCGCTGTCGTCGATGCCTGCCGCCTTTTGAATATCGGTGCCCGCGAACGCAAAAAAACCGCCGGACAACACGCTGCTGCCGCCGGTTTCGGGTTGCTTTTCCAACAACAAGACTTCCGCGCCCTGTGCCGCGGCTTCTATCGCCGCCGCGTAACCCGCCAATCCGCCGCCGATCACGACGACATCAGCCTCATTATCGTAACTATTTGTTTTTATTGACATTTTTACTCACCATCATTATTCAACTTTAGCGCCCGTGGCTTTCACTACCTTGCCCCACTTCACAAACTCGTCGCGCATGTAAGCAGCAAACTGCGTCGGCGTGGTGCCGATGGGCTCTACGCCCGTGGCGACGAAGCGCTCTTTCACCTCACGGTCACGCAAGGCGTTCATCAACTCGCGGTTCAAGCGCGTGATGATGGCATCCGGCGTGCGCGCGGGCGAGAGCACGCCATACCAGCCGGTTGATTCGTAACCCGGCACGCCCGCTTCGGCGATGGTGGGCAGCTCCGGCGCAAGCGTCGAACGTTTGGCGCTGGTGACGCCCAGCCCGCGCAGGCGCGCGCTTTTGATATACGGCAGCGCCACCGAAGCGGGGTTAAACGTCAGGTTGATCTGGCCGGCGAGCAGATCCGTCAGCGCCGGCGCGGCGCCCTTGTACGGCACGTGCAGTAAGTCAACGCCCGCCATGCTCTTGAACAACTCGGCGGTCAGATGCAACGTGGAACCGTTGCCCGCCGAGGAAAAATTCAGCGCACCCGGTTTCTGTTTTGCCAGCGCGATCAACTCCTTCACGGAATTCGCCTGCACCGCCGGGTTTACCACCAGGATATACGCCGCAGCCGCGATCAAATTCACCGGAGCGAAATCCTGCACCGGATCGTACGGCAGCTTGCGGTGGTAGTGCGGCAGAATCGCCTGCGTGGCGGTGGTGCCGAAGAACAGCGTATGGCCATCGGGCGCGGCACGCGCGGCAAGTTCCGCGCCGATGATGCCGCCCGAACCGCTGCGATTGTCGATCACGACCTGCTGGCCCAGGGTCTCCGCCACGCGCGCAAACGCAATGCGCGCCACGCCATCCACCCCGCCGCCGACGGGAAACGGCACGATCAGGCGGATGGGCTTGCTGGGGTAGGCCTGTGCAAAGGTTAAACCTGCAAAAAGAATCGAAACCACGGATAAACACAGTTGAACACCGATGAACACCGATAGCATCAAATACTCGATTCCGTTTTTTTTGTGAGTGTCCTTAACCTTGATTTTATCCGTGTTCATCTGCGTTCATCCGTGGTTAAAAGGTTTTGCTTTTCGCATCAGCCCGCTACTGCATCGTGATATTCCCCTTGCGGATAATCCCGGCAAAACGCGCGGTCTCGCTTTTCAAATGCGCGGCGAGTTCCTCCGGCGTTCCGCCGCGCGCCACCACTGCGTCACGCTCGAAAATGGCAAGCACTTCCTTCATTGCCAGCGCCTTGTTCACCGCCGCGTTGAGTGTGTTCACGACGGCTCGTGGTGTCGCCGCCGGAACATACAAGCCAAACCAGTTGTCCGAGACGAGTCCCGGCAGAATCGAATGCATCGTCGGCAGCTTGGGGAAAAACGCCACCGGCTCCGGCGTCGTCACCGCGAGCGCGCGCACCTTGCCCGCATTGATCTGCGGCATCGCCAGCAGCCCTTCGGCGAACTGAAAATCGACTTCACCGCCTATCACCGCTATCATCGACGGCCCGCCGCCCTTGTAGGGTATGCCGGTGACGGTCGTGCTGGTCAGTTGCTTGAACATCTCCACCGACAAGTGGCTGGTGCTGCCGGGCACATTGATGGCGCCGTTGAAAACGCCGGGCTTCGATTTGGCGAGTGCGATAAATTCGCGCGGGCTGCGCGCCGGCACGCTCGGATGAACAATCAACACCATCGGCGTGGTGCCCACCTGCACCACCGGCGCGAGGTCACGCATGGGCTGAAACTTCATCGCGTTGCCCATGAACGTTGGAACGATCGACAGCGTCGCAGTGGTCATCAGCACGTTGTAACCGTCAGGCGGCGAATTGACCACGATCTCCGCGCCAAGCAGGCCGCTCGCGCCCGCGCGGTTGTCCACGATGAACGGCTGCGTGGTCAAGTCATGCAGATGCTTGGCCACGACACGCGCCAGCACGTCCGTGCCGCCGCCGGGCGCGAAGGGCACGACGATGCGCACGGGCTTGACGGGGTAATTTTGCGCCAACAGCGGCGCGGAAAAACCCGCTAAAACAAACGCCGCGATCCGTGCGGCGGCACAGGGGAAATTGTTGCCGTTCATGGAAGCATCCTCCGTCGTTGTCAAGTCCGTTGTCAGCGCCTTCGTGACGCTGCGCCGCCGATGATAAGTCATTGCCGGATGGGTGTCAGCGCTGCGCTCACATCGCCGCGAACCCCGGCGTTTGCATGTGATATACCGCGATGTTGAATTTGCCCGCCCGACCTGCCGAACTTTCCAGGCGAATCCCTGAAAACCGCTGCATAATGTTCCACCCCGCGAAAGCATTCCCATCCAATACAAAACGCGGGGCCGCACACAGGAGGACTGGGTTATGAGCAATACAGCGCCAATCACCCGCCGCAAGCCGGCATGGCCGCGGACGATCTTTTATTTCCATTGTCTTGCGCCTATTGCCTTGTGCCTCGGTATAACCAGCTCGGGCGCGCAGGGTTATCCCGTTAAGCCGGTGCGAATACTCGTCGGCTTCGCCGGCGGCTCGGATTTGATGGCGCGCATGGTCGCGCAACAGCTTTCCCCGGTGCTGGGCCAGCAGGTATTCGTCGAAGCACGCATGGGCGCTGGCGGCAACATCGCGTTCGATGCCGCTGCGAGGTCAGCGCCGGACGGCTACACGCTGTTGATGGGCGCGGTGCCGCTGCTTACCAACCAACTCATCTATCGCAAGGTAACTTACGATCCCATGCGGGATTTCATTCCGATCGTGCTGCTCTCGACCATCCCCAACGGGCTGTTTCTGCATCCGTCGGTGCCGGCGAAAACGCTGCGCGAGCTTACCCAGATCGCACGCACGACGCCGGGGAGGATCGCCTACGGATCGGGCGGCGTGGGCTCGGCCAATCACATCGCCGCAGCGCTGCTCGAAAGCCTGGCAAAGGTGACATTCACCCACGTGCCCTACAAGACCGCGAGTCTGGGCCTGGTCGGCGCAATGAGCGGCGACGTGGACATGGTCATCACCGTCGTCTCAAGTGGCGCAAGCTACGCAAAAGATGGGCGCATGCGCGGCATCGTGGTGATGGACGCCAAGCGCTCGCAGTCGCTGCCGGACATGCCCACGTCAGCCGAGGCGGGGATGCCGGAATTGCAGGCGGTGAACTGGTACGCGCTGATGGCGCCCGCAGGCACACCGCGCGCGATCATCGAGCGGCTACACGCCGAATCAGTCAAGGTGATGTCCCCGCCGGACGTGCAATCGCGCCTGCGCGCGATGGGCGGCGAGCCGGAAGCGCGCACGCCCGATCAGACGGCGGTGTTTCTGCGCGGGGAGTACGCGCGCTGGGGGAAAGTCGTCAAGGAAGCGGGCATCAAGGCCGAGTAAGGCGCGCACCTCCTTGACACACGTTCGGCAACG
>JANPOH010000204.1:0-10730 GCA_031427895.1 Betaproteobacteria bacterium | reverse complement strand
TAAAAATGAACAGTTAAAGCAGTAGGCTAATGACTATTTTCGAGCGCGGGATTTACGCGCCGCGCGGTCTGGCGGCTATAGCGCGGCGATTGACCCTGTTGCGGCGTGGGGATACATTGCAGCTTATGCAAAAAGGGCGTTTGAAAGTCCTATACCCGCATCGGAGTTTCATAAGTATATGTTTTTAAAAATATTATTGTTTATTCGTTACCTGCGTCGTACTGCCCGCCACGTCGCCATGGATAGAGGTATGGCGTGATCGGGCAGTTGGTGCGCACGCTGTGGTCTCACACCGCATCCTCGATCTCCACAAGGCTTCGCGGTTCTGTGGCGGCACGCAAATCAAAGTTTGCGGTCACCGTGGTTTCGCCTCCAGGCTACATACATTCCGCGGCGTTCGGCGAGATTGCGGAGACCCTTCACTACGGTTTGCGGTCGCTCGGCTACGACTCGGTCTTGACGGCCGAGGGCGCGTTGGCGGGGCGGCAACACATCGTGCTGGGTTCAAACCTGTTGCCGCACTATTCGTTGCCGCTGGCCGACGACGCGATCCTGTATAACCTCGAACAAGTGGATATCGGATCAAGCTGGTTTCGTCCCGAGTTGATTGACATTTTCCGTCACCACACGCTCTGGGACTACAGCAAGCGAAACGCGGACGCGCTGGAAGCGCTGGGAGTAAGGGTCGCCCATATCGTCCCGGTGGGCTATGTGAAGGAACTGACGCGCTTGCAACTAGCAGCGGATCCGGACATCGATGTCTTGTTTTTCGGCTCAATGAACGCTCGTCGCCAGAAGGTCATTGATGAAATGCGCGCTGCCGGGCTACGCGTCGAAACGGCTATTGGTGTGTATGGTGTGGTACGTGATGCGCTCATAGAGCGGGCTAAACTAATACTCAACGTACACTACTATGAGGCCAAAGTACTGGAGAGCGTACGCCTCTCGTACCTGCTCGCCAACCGCTGCGCGGTGCTGTCGGAGCATGGCTGCGATCCGCGGGAGGACGAAGCCTTTGCCGCTGGCGTGGCATTTGCCGATTATCAGCATCTCGCACGGCGCGCCCAGGCGTTAATCGATGCGCCTGACGAACGCAAGCGGTTGGCGCTTCGCGGTTTTGAGATCATGTGCACCCGCCAGACGTCGGAATACCTTCGTGCCGCGCTGGATGAAAAAGCGTGATGTCGGGTAAAGTCACGGCCATGCATCGGGTGGCGGGCTTGGCGTGTTGCGTATCACACCAGACAAGGGCGATGCTCTGCGTTTTCAACTGAATGTGCATGGCGCGAATTTTCATGTTTGCGACCTCTCCGGCGTGATCCGCAATGGCGCGTCGCGCATGGAAGACATATCCGATGACAATCTGCCGTGCATCGTCAACTTCAAGATGCAAAAAGACGGCATCGCCGTCGCTTCGCAACATCAAGGAACCTGCTCGACTTACTGCGGCGCCCGCGCGCACTTCGAGGGTGGCTATAAGTTGCCATCCGCGGGCTGCGAGCCCAGTCAGGTGCGCCAAACGCGCAATCGCTTCAAGGCCGCGTATGACAAAAATCAACTCGCCGAAGCGCGTACGATGCTCGCAAGGGCAACGAGGTCAGGCTTGGCTAATTGCCTTAAGGTGCCGGTCAAGCGTATTGGCAAACGCAGCATCATTGCGCGCACGCGCATCGAAGCGGGAGGCGGCATGACTGAGTGTCGAAATATCCCGTTTGAAGACGCGCGCAAGCGTCGTGAGCGATGCCGCTTGCGTCTTGATCGCCAGCCAGCAAATCAGCGCACGCGCCTCGGCGGGCTGGCGCGCGCGACCGGGCGCGAGCAACGCCGCCTTCGTAAGTTGGTAGCGGGGGCGCACGTACGCCAGCAAGTCTTCAAGCGCGGGCACCTTGACTGGGTTTGAGTTTGGATTTGAGCATCGTCTTGACGAAATCCGCCTCTCCGACAATGCGCGCATCGGCTTGCCCGCCATAGAACACCTCGCTATGGCCCTGCGCAATGGCGTCATTGGCAAAGCGGGCGTAGCGCGGGCGCGCGGCACTGTTACGCGCGCCGAACTGACCGAGCACCCAATCCGTCGTCAGCCAAGGCAACTGCTCTTGTCCGAGATAGGCCCGGTGACTGAATAGAGACTGTTTTTATACATTTTTTGTTAAGTAGGGCTATGGCGCTACCTGCCCTGAGTTGAGCGCTCCTATTGGCTTGTACCAGCTATGCAGCCTGTAACGCCTGCTCGATCACCTTCTTGGACACGCCCTGCGCCTTGAGCGCTTTGGCAATGTTGTCGAGTTTGGGCAAATCGAGTTCCGTAATATCCTTGCGCGCGCCCTGGCTAACGTAATAGCGAATCAGCCCCTGGTAGCCGGAAAATCCTTTGGCTGCGGCAATCCCTTTTAACTCGTCAATCATATGCCGTGGCAGGCGCATGCTGATCAGCGCCATCGGCGGGTCTTTCACCATGCGTTTGGTGATGCGTTCCATCGATTTTGTTTTCATGGGTACCTCTCGTAATCATTTCTCGTAAACACGGCGCTCGGTGGCGGTCGCCCGCCGCGCACTGATAATGCAAAATCCCTCTTCGGCGATTTCTACATGCACCACAAACAATAACCGTTCTGTTGCACCATAGCCAATCACACCCATACGGCTCTCGTCATTGCGGCTGGCATCGACCCAACGCGCACCCACGTCGAAAAAACTTCCGTGGCTTCGTCAAAGGTCACGCCGTCGTGCTTTAACGAATTAGACGCGGCTTTCGTCTCGTCCCACTCAAAGCGCACGCCGCGCAGGGTTTTGACGAACAGCTTTATCATATATTCAATGTATATACACTCAAAGCAAAAGTCAAATCGGTTAAGTGCTACTCAGGATCAAATTCCGCCAGATTCCGGCTCGCTGACAGCCACGCCCCCAGCCAGCCGAGCGCCGCCGCAAACAGGCACAGGCTGGCGGCGTCGGGCAGCGACAGGTGACGCAGGGTGAAGCTCGCGCCGTAAAGCTGGGTGAGGCTGCCCAGCCGCTCGTTAAGCAGCCACAGCCCGGCCCACACGACTAGCCAGGCGGTGAGGCCGCCCGCCAGTCCCAGCGCGGCACCGTAGTACAGGAAAGGGCGGCGGATAAACGGGTTGGTGGCGCCGATCAATTTGGCGACTTCGATTTCGGCGCGCTGCGTGAGTATTTGCAGACGGATGGTGTTGAACGTCACCGCCACCAGCGCGAAGGCGAGCAACGCGGCCAGCACCAGCACGATCAGCCGGCCGAGTTGCAGCGTGGCGTCGAGCCGCCGCGCCCAGGCGGAGTCGAGTTGCACGTGTTCCACTTTCGGCCATGCCGCGAATTCGGCGCGCAGTTTTTCCAGCGCGGCGGCGGTATTGTCGCGGGCGTCGATCACAAACCCGTCGGGCAGCGGGTTGCGCCCCAGACTGGCGATCACATCCGACAGGCCGGATTTCTCTTTCAACTCGGCCAGCGCCTGATCGCGCGGCATGAAGCGATAGCGCGCGATGGTTGTGTGTTTTTTTAGCCGGTTGTCGATCTCGCGTGCGTCGGATGCCTGCGCGTCCAGCGCGAGAAACACGCTGATCTGCGGCGTCGGCGTTTTGTCCCGCGCCAGACTTTGCAGATTCACCAGGATCACATAAAACGCCAGCGGCAGCGCCAGCGCGACACCGACCACGCCGATGTTGAGCGCGCTCGCCAGCGGCGTGCGCGCCAGCCGCGCCAGCGTGAGGGCGAGACTGCGCCAGTGCTGCCGCAGCCAGATTTTCATGCGTTGATCCGGCCCTGTTCCAGCACGATGCGTCGCGGTTGCAGGCGCGTGGCGAGTTGCTCGTCGTGCGTGGCGATCACCACGGTCACGCCGACCTGATGAAACGAGCGCAGCAGGCCGCCCAATTCCACCGCGTAGGCCGCATCCAGATTGGCCGTCGGCTCGTCCGCCAGCAGGATGGACGGGCGATGCACGATGGCGCGCGCGATCGACAGCCGCTGCTGCTCGCCGCCGGAGAGCGTTACCGGCAGCGCTTTTTCTTTGCCCAGCAAGCCCACTTTATCCAGCGCCGCGCGCACGCGCTTGGCGGCGTCGGTGGCATCAAACCCGATGATGTCCAGCGGCAGCATCACGTTCTGAAAAACCGTGCGGTCGTAGAGCAGTTTGTTGTCCTGAAACATCAGGCCGAAATTACGCCGTACGAAGGGAATCGCCGAGGCGCGCAGCGTGCCGATGTTCTGGCCGTTGACCAGCACCGTGCCCGAAGTGGGCCGCTCGATCGCGCACATCAATTTCAACAGCGTGCTTTTGCCCGCGCCGGAGTGGCCGGTGATGCACACCATTTCGCCGGGTTGTATTTCCAGCGCCACGGATTTCAGCGCCTCGTAGCCGCCGGGGTAGCGCTTGCCGACTTGACTGAAGCTGATCACTCGGTACGAGCCTGATCGAGCAGCGCCGATACAAACTCCTCGGCCTTGAACGGACGCAAATCCTCCAGCCCTTCACCCACGCCGATGAAACGCACGGGGATCGGCTTGTTGCCGGGCGCCGCCGCGCGCATATGGGCAATGGCGGCCAGCACGCCGCCCTTGGCCGTGCCGTCCAGCTTGGTCAGCACCAAACCCGTGACGCCGAGCGTGTCGTCGAATGCTTTCACCTGCGCCAATGCATTCTGGCCGTTGTTGGCATCGAGCACGATCAGCGTTTCATGCGGCGCGCCGGGCAGCGCCTTGTCGATCACGCGCTTTACTTTTTTGATTTCTTCCATCAGGTGCAGTTGTGTCGGCAGGCGTCCGGCGGTGTCCGCCAGCACTACATCAATGCCGCGCGCCACCGCCGCGTGCATGGCGTCGAACATCACCGCCGCCGAGTCGCCGCCGGTCTGGCTGATAACGGTGACGTTATTGCGCTCGCCCCACGCCATCAATTGCTCGCGCGCCGCCGCGCGAAAGGTGTCGCCCGCGGCCAGCAGCACTTTTTTACCTTGCGCCTGATAGTAATGCGCGAGTTTGCCGATGGAGGTGGTTTTGCCCGCGCCATTGACGCCCGCCAGCATAATCACGAACGGCTGGTGCGTGCCGACGTCCAGCGGTTGCTCGATGGGTTTTAACATCGCCACCAGATTTTCACCCAGTGCCTGATTGAGTTGCGCCGCCTCGGTGTAGCGTTCGCGGCGAGCGCGTTCGCGCAGCGCGGCGATCAGATGGCCGGTTGCTGTCACCCCCACGTCGGCGCTGATCAGCACGGTTTCCAGTTCTTCGTAAAACGCTTCGTCTAACTTGCGTCCGGCGCCGAACAGGCCGGCGACCTGCGCGCCAAGTTTTTCGCGCGTTTTGGTCAAGCCCGACTTCAGCCGCGTCAGCCAGCCGCCGGATTCGGCGACGTCGTCTTTTGGGGGAGCGTCTTTGTCTTTGGGTTTGAGGAAACCAAACATCGGGAGCCGTGTCAGATGCAGAGTCGAAATTCAGATGAGCGCAAAGCACGTGCGTGCAAACCAGATGCGCTCAGGTTGGCGGATTTGGATACAATTCTACCCGAAACGTTTTTCCCGGTTTCTTCTCGGTGGTGACAATGGTGAATAATGTGAATAATGTGAATAATGTGAATAAATCCATGCGCTGGTTGATCGCGGCAATGTTGGCGGGCGCGACGGGCATGAGCGCCGCCGCCGACACCAGCGTTGGCGAGCACAAGCTCGACAACGGCATGCGCGTGATCGTTAAAACCGACCGTCGCGCGCCGGTGGTGGTGTCGATGGTGTGGTACAAAGTCGGCAGCGTCGATGAGGTGAATGGCGCGACGGGCGTGGCGCATGTGCTGGAACATATGCTGTTCAAGGGCACCAAAAATATTGCCGGCGGCGATTTCTCCAAAATCGTCGCGGCGGCGGGCGGGCGCGACAATGCCTTCACCAGCCGCGATTACACCGGCTACTTCCAGACCATCCAGAAATCGCAGTTGCCGCTGATGCTCAAAATGGAAGCGGATCGCATGGTCAACGCGCTGATTCCGGCGGACGAGTTCACCAAGGAAATCAAGGTGGTGCAGGAAGAGCGCCGCTGGCGCACCGATGACCGGCCGCGCTCGCTGGTGTATGAGCAGTTGATGGCGACCGCGCTGCGCGCGCACCCTTACCGTACGCCGGTGGTGGGCTGGATGAGCGATCTGGAAAACATGCGCGTGGAGGATGCGCGCGAGTTCTATGAAAAATGGTATGGGCCGAATAACGCCACGCTGGTGGTGGTGGGCGATGTGTCGCACAACGAGGTGTTCAAGCTCGCCGAACAGCATTTCGGGCCGCTCAAGACCAAGGCGCTGCCGCCACGCAAGCCGCAGGACGAGCCGGCGCAAACCGGCATCCGCCGCATCACCGTCAAAGCGCCCGCCGAACAGCCATATTTGTTAATGGCGTATCGCGCGCCGCGCATCGTGGATGTCGAAAAAGACTGGGAGCCGTACGCGCTGGATATGCTGGCGAGCGTGCTCGACGGCAATGACGCCGCGCGGTTTTCCCGCGAGCTGATTCGCGGCACGCAAATCGCCAGCGGCGCCGATGCCAGCTACGACGGCATGGGACGCGGCCCCGGTTTCTTTTATCTCACCGGCGTGCCCACCGCGGGCAAAACCGTCGATGAGCTTGAGAAGGCGCTGCGCCGCGAAGTGCAAAAAGTCATAGACGAAGGCGTGACCGAAGACGAACTGCGGCGCATCAAGGCGCAGGTGACGGCCTCGCGCGTGTTCCAGCGCGACTCGATGTTTTTTCAGGCGCGGCAGATCGGCTCGCTGGAGACCATCGGGTTTTCGTACAAAACTATCGACGTGATGGATGCGCGCTTCAAGGCCGTCACCGCCGAGCAAGTGCGCGAAGTCGCCAAAAAATATCTCATCGACGATGCGTTGACGGTGGCCACGCTCGTTCCACAGCCGGTGGGCGATAAAAAGCCCGCCGCACCGCCAGCGGGGTTACGTCATGCACAATAATAAGTATAAGTATTTGTTTTTAATAGCATTTTTATGCGCCTCCGGCGTGGCGCAAGCAATTCTGCCGATACAGCACTGGCAGACTTCCAGTGGCGCAAAAGTGTATTTTGTCGAAAACCGCGACATCCCGATGCTGGATCTGTCGATTGATTTCACGGCGGGCGCGGGCATGGACCGCACCGATAAATCCGGCGTGGCAAGCATGACCAATCGCATCCTGCGGCTCGGCGCGCAAGGCATGGACGAAGATGAAATCGCGCGCAGAACCGCCGATATCGGCGCGGGCGTGTCCGGGCGCTTCGACAGCGACCGCGCGGGGTTGTCGATGCGTACCCTGTCGAGCCGCACCGAGCGCGAGCAAGCTGTCGAAGTATTCACGCGCATCCTGCACCAGCCGGTGTTTCCGGCGGGCGCGTTCGAGCGCGAGAAAACGCGGCTCATCAGCGCGATCAAGGAATCCGATATTCAACCCGGTTCGATTGCGTCGCGCACCTTCAACCAACTGATTTACAGCGGGCATCCGTACGGGCAGCGCGCTTCCGGCGATGTTGAATCCGTCGGTAAAATCACCCGCGATGATCTGGTGACGTTTTACCGCACGCACTACGCTGCGCGTGACGCCGTGATCGCGATCATGGGCGACGTGTCGCGCGAAGAGGCCAACGCGCTCGCCGAGCGCATCGCCGCGGGCTTGCCGCCGTCGCAAGGCACGCCGCCCGCGCTGCCGCCGGTGGAGGCCAAGGCGCAACGCGCCACGCGGATGATTCCGCATCACGCCTCGCAAAGCCATATCTATGTCGGCGCCATCGGCATCGCGCGCGGCGACCCGGATTATTTTCCCTTGTTCGTCGGCAACTACGTGCTGGGCGGCGGCGGATTCGCCTCGCGCATCAGCGAAGAAGTGCGGCAAAAACGCGGGCTGGCGTATTCGGCTTCCAGTTATTTTGCCCCGCTGGCGCAAAAAGGCTCGTTCGTGATCGGCATGCAGACGCGCAAGGATCAAGCGAAAGAGGCGCTCGACGTGACCATGAAAACGCTGCGTGATTACGTCGCCAACGGCCCTACCGTGAAAGAATTGGAAGACGCCAGGAAAAACCTCATCGGCGGCTTTCCGCTGCGTATCGACAGCAACCGTAAAATACACGAGTACCTGGCGGTGATCGGCTTTTACAAACTGCCGCTGACCTACCTGGATGAATTCGTCAAAAACATCGAGCGCGTCACCGCGGAGGATATCAAGCGCGCGTTTGCCCGGCATGTGAATCCCGATCAACTGGTGACAGTGGTGGTGGGCGCGGAAGAAACCCCCGCTGCGGCGACCGCGCGCTAATGCGCCGCAACACGTATGCGTGTGCGGTGCGCTATTGTCCAAAAAACTGTGCGTAGGATGGGTACTGGGTACTGGCCAATGGCCGTAACCCATCACAACGCAAGTTTGCGAACCGTTGTTTGTGATGGGTTTCACCCATCCCGCGGATGCGGCGGCAGGTTCGTTTGAAAGCCAACCGCGTGCGCATCATCGGCGGCGAATGGCGCAGCCGCTTCATTGATTTTCCCGATGGGCGCGACTTGCGCCCGACGCCTGATCGGGTGCGCGAGACGCTGTTCAACTGGCTGGGGCAGGACTTGAGCGGTCAGCGCTGCCTTGATCTTTATTCCGGCAGCGGCGCGCTCGGTTTTGAGGCGGCCTCGCGCGGCGCAAAACAAGTGGTGCTGGTCGAGCGCGAGCGCGCGGTTTTCGCCGCGTTGCAGGCGAGCCGGGTCAAGTTCGGGGCCGCGCAAGTCGAAGTGGTGCGTGCCGATGCGCTGGAATACCTGCGTGCCGACAGCCGTGTGTATGATGTGGTGTTTCTCGACCCGCCGTTTGCCGACAACCCGTGGGATGCGCTGTTTGAACGGCTGTCCCCGCGGCTCGCACCGGATGCGGTGGTGTATCGGGAAAGCGGCAAAATCCAGACGGCGCCGGACGGGTGGTTGATATACAGGCAATCGCGCGCCGGCCAAGTGAGTTATCAATTGTTGAAACGGATGACGTCATGACCATCAAAGCGGTGTACCCCGGAACGTTCGACCCCCTCACGCTGGGGCACGAAGACCTGACGTGCCGCGCCTCGCGGCTGTTCGATCAGGTGATACTAGCGGTCGCCGACAGCAAAGCGAAAAAGCCGCTGTTCACCTTGGAAGAGCGCGTGGCGATCGCGCGCGAGGCGTTCAAGGATTTGAAAAACGTGCAGGTGATGGGCTTTTCCGGTCTGTTGATGAATTTTGTGCAGCAGCACGGCGCTCGCGTGGTGGTGCGCGGCGTGCGCGCGGTGTCGGATTTTGATTACGAGTTCCAGTTGGCCGGCATGAACCGGCAGTTGTACCCCGACGTCGAAACAATCTTCATGACGCCGGGCGAGCAATTCGGCTACGTGTCCGCGACACTGGTGCGCGAGATCACCATTCTGGGCGGCGACGTGAACAAATTCGTTTCGCCACAAGTGGCGGCGCGGCTGGCCGAAAAAGTCAAACAGTTCGGAGGCAAATAGCGTGGCGTTGATGATTACCGACGAGTGCATCAACTGCGACGTGTGCGAACCCGAATGCCCGAACGACGCCATCTCCGCGGGCGAAGACATCTATGTCATCGATCCAAAGAAATGCACCGAGTGCGTCGGGCATTTCGATGAGCCGCAGTGCCAGAAAGTGTGCCCGGTGGATTGCATTCCGCTCAACCCCGATGTGTTTGAGACCCAAGAACAGTTGCAGCAGAAGTATTTGCGGCTGACGGCGCATAAGGTGGTGTAAAGGCGGCGTAAAATAAATCAATAAAAACAAATAGTTACGAGTTATTGATGTGATGTCTACCATGACTTCCCGGCAGTGGATGATTGTGGCGATCAAACCGGGGGCGATGATGAAACAGGGGATAGTTGTTGCAAGCTGCGTGTTGGTTTTGCTGGGCTTGCCGTCTGTGCATGCACAGACGTATCCAGCAAAGCCCATCCGCGTCATTCTGCCGTTTCCGCCCGGCGGCGGCGCGGATGCGCTGATGCGGCCGCTGGCGCCGAAGCTCGCCGAGCTGACCGGCCAGTAATGGATTATCGACAACCGCCCCGGCGCTAACGGTAATATCGCAGCCGAAGTCACCGCCAACGCCGCGCCCGACGGCTACACGCTGTTTTTCGCCAACAGCTCGCTGGTGATTAACCCCTCGCTCTACAGCAAGCTGCCGTTTAATGTGGAGCGCGATTTCGCGCCCATCACGCTGGCCGCGATGACGCCCAGCGTGCTGGCCACGCATCCGTCGCTGCCGAAAGATATTATTGCGCGGGTGAACAGCGTCGCCGCCGCGCTGAAAACCGCGGACACGCGCGAGCGCTACATTGCCCTCGGCGCGGAGCCGTTCACCAACACGCCGGAGCAATACGCCGCGTTCATCCGCAAGGATATTCAGGATTGGGCGAAGGTAGTGAAGGTGTCCGGCGCGCGGCTGGATTAAATTCAACGGCTTTTTTAACCACGGATGAACACAGATAAACACAGATAAGGTCAAAAGCGAAATACCAAGCTCATTTATCACGGAACACACAGAACACGCGGAAAAAACAGAAGACACGGAGAACCGTGTTCTGTCGTTTCCTATTTTTCCGCGTGTTATGTGTGTTCCGTGGTGAAAATTGTTTTGCCTTGCTGTTGCCCTTGACCTTATCTGTGTTTATCTGTGTTCATCCGTGGTTAATTTTCTTTTCAAATCATGACAACCCATAACAGCAACCAA
>JANPOH010000203.1:0-10364 GCA_031427895.1 Betaproteobacteria bacterium | reverse complement strand
TCCACGTTTTTGTGGCGCGCGGGCACGGCGCGATACATCTCCTGCACCGGCGGCGGCGCCGCGTGATCCAGGTCGCCCCAGATAATCGAAATCGGTTGCGTGGCGCCGTCGAGTTCCTGCACAAAATCGCCCAACTGCGTGCCGTGACACGACACGCCGCCCGCATAACCCAGGCGCTTGGGACCCAGAATCGCGTACGGCCCGCCGTAGCAAAAACCCATCGCCACTGCCTTGCCGTTGAACAGCGGCATTTTTTTCAGTTCGTTCAGTGTATCGACCATATCTTTTTCGCCGGTTTTGATCACCGGCAAACGCGGCTGCGAGCGTGTTTTGGTACGGTCATCGTTGCGGCCCAGCGGGCCCGGCACGGTGCGCCAGAACAAATCGGGCGCGGCGCAAAGGTAACCCGCCGCGCCAAACGCATCGGCAATGCCGCGGATGTCGCCATCCACGCCATGCACCGCCGCCGCGAGCACTATCGCCGGCACCTTGTCCGCTCCATCGGGCGTCACCATATAACAGTCGAAATCCTTGCCTTCGACGGAACCAATTTTGATGTCTTTCTTTTGCATCGAGGTCTCCCTGAGAGTGTTGCAGTTGAAGCAATATTTTACGCCGAGCGGTGCAGCGCCGCCCGCTTCTCGGCGTCGCGCGCGGCGCACGCCCCGGCCATCGCCAGCACCACGATGGCCCACTCGTCCACCGGCACGTCGATCATCTTGCCGTCCAGCGGCACCGCCGCCGTGCCTGCGGCCACGCCCACCGCGAAGGCTTCGCGCACGCGGCGGTTCCATTCCACCAGTTCCGGTGTGGGCGTGAACGCGGCGTTCACCGGCGCCACCCAACTTGGGTAATGGCAAATCACGCCTTTCATGCCGAGATTTTTGGCCTTGGCGGCAAGTGCGTGCAGTTCGGCTTCGGGCAACTCACGCGGTTGCACGCTTAACGGATACGCCATGCCGACGGCGGCCACCTTGGCGGCGGTGGATTCGACGGCGAGACGACCGCGCGCGTAGTCGAACGGATCGAGTTCCGGCAGCGGGGTAAAGCCCAGGTCCGCCGCCAGCGCGCGCTCGTCCAGCGCCGCCTGCGTGACGCGCGGGCTGGCGGTGACGATAGGGCGAATGTCCCACACGCCGCGCGCAGATTCGAGCATGAGTATGAATTGCAGCTTGCCGGTCGTGATACCGCGTTGCATTTCCAGCGTGGTCACGATGTCAGCCGCCTGCGCCACCTCTGCCGCCGACTCGACGCACGGCAGCATGATGCCGGCGAGGCCCGGCCACACCGCGGCATCAAGGTCGGCTTGCAACGCTGTCTTGTTGACCCGCACGAACACCTCGGCACCGCCTTTGGCCGCGGACGCCATCGCCGCTTTCACCGCTTGCACCGTATCGGCGGAAGGCTTGCCATCGAGCGCCAGCGTGACGGCATCGGCGTTGTGCCGCCATGCATTCGCCACGGCGCCGCCGTCGCCCATCGCCACCAGCAGATTGGAACGCCGCACCAGTAGACTCATTTTGGAAAGCCGTAAAGTTCTTGCGGGTTATCGACCAGTATGCGATTGCGCGTGGCCGCGTCCGGCGACCACGTGCTCAACAAGTCGAACAGCAGCGCGTCGTCGGGCTTGACCTTCGGCCCCGGATGCGGCCAGTCGCTGCCCCACACGCAGCGCTCCGGCGCGGCCGTGACGAAGGTTTGCGCGACGAGGGTCGCGTCGGCGTAGTTGGGCGGCCCCACGAGCGTATTCATATACGCGCCGGAAATCTTCACCCACGCCCGGCGCGCGTCGAGCATGCCGCGGATGACCGCGTGCGACGGGTGCCGCGTGCCTTGATCTTCGGGCGGCTTGCCGAGGTGATCGAACACCACCTGCGTGGGCAGCCGGCGCAGCATGTCCGCGTGCTCGACAATTTTGTCATGCGGCATGTTGAGCTGCACATGCCAGCCGTACTCGGCGATACGTTTGGCCAGCGGCTCGATCATGTCGATCGACACCACGGCGGTATGCGGGTCACCGACGGTAAAGCGAATACCGCGGATGCCCGCCGCGTCAAGCTGCTTCAGTTCGGCGTCGGTGACGCTGGGGCGCAGCACGCCGACGCCGCGCGCGTGGTCGATGCCGAGTTCCTTGATGGCGTCAGTGGTCACGGTGTTGTCCGTGGCGTAATGGCGCGGCGTGACGATCACCACACGCTCCACACCCACGCGCTTTTGCAGCAAGCGGTAATCGGCCACCGTGCCGTTCGCCATCACGGGAGACGATGACGGAAAGCGCGCGTCGTAGATGTGGATGTGGCAGTCGGCGGCCTTGGCGGGCGCGACGAGTTTGGGTGGGTTGGTGCCGGTGGAGTGGGGAACAACCTGGGTTACGCCTTGCATGGCAGTCCTTTACGTTTGATCGTTATTCAATCTTGATACCCGCCGACTTCACCAGCTTTTCGTACTTCACCACATCCTGCCTGATGAATGCCGCGAACGCCGCCGGCGTATTGCCGATCACATCCACGCCCTGCGCGGCCATGCGTTCGATGGTGTCGGGCATACGCAGCACGCGCACGATATCGGCGTTCAGTTTGTTGACGACGGCCGGCGGCGTGCCGGCGGGCGCGAGGATGCCGTGCCACGCCGATTGCTCGAAGCCGGGCAATGCGGTTTCGGACATCGTGGGGATATCCGGCGCCGCGCGCGAGCGTTGCGCGCCGGTCACCGCCAGCGCGCGCAGCCGGCCCGTGCGCACGAACGGAATAGTGCTCGGCGTAGTGCCGAAATACATCGACACCTGACCCGCCAGCAAGTCGGTGACTGCCGCGCCGCCGCCTTTGTACGGCACGTGAATGATGTCGACGGCCGCCATGATCCTGAACATTTCGCCCGACAGATGATTGGAACTGCCGATGCCCGCCGAGGCGAAGGTGAGTTCGCCACGCCGATTTTTCGCCAGTGCGATCAGGTCTTTCACCGAACGCACCGGCACCGACGGATGCACCGCGAGGATGTTGGGCGCGATGGTGGTTTGCACCACCGGCGCGAAATCCTTCACCACGTCATACGGCGGCTTTTTAAACAGTGTCATGTTGGCGGTGTTCGGCACGCCGCCGAGCAGCACGGTATAGCCGTCGGGCGCGGCGCGCACCACCGCCTCGGAGCCGATGTTGGTGCCGCCGCCGGGGCGATTCTCCACCACGATCTGCTGACCGATCACCTCGGTGAGTTTGGCCGCGATGGTGCGCGCGACGAAATCGACGCCGCCGCCGGGCACGTAGGGCGCGACGATGCGGATGGGGCGGGTGGGGAAAGCCTGTCCCGAGCTTGTCGAAGGGACCTGCGCGTGAGTGGCGCCGGCAAACGCGGCGCACAAGGTCAGCGCCGCAACGCAAGTGTAAACCGCCGTCCGTAGCCCGGATGGAGCGCTGCGTATTCCGGGGAGCGGCATGTCGGGATAAAATCCCGGAATACGCTGCGCTCCTTCCGGGCTACGGGTTTGTCCGTTGATCATTACTGCTGCGCCTGCATCTGCATCTGCGCCTGCACCTTCGCCACTGCCTCCGCCTTCTCGTGATCGCGCTCGGCGCACGCCTGCGCCCACGCCAGCGTGCCGCGCGCGCGTTCGGCTTCGTAGCGGTCGATCACGCGGCCTTCGGCTTCCAGCCACGGCTCATCGCCGGCCTGCAAACGCCCGAACTGCTCCAGCACCCAATGCGCGTCGCGCACATCGTCTGCCGAGGGCGTGTAACCCGCGTTGTGCGATTCCACCACCGCCGGGTTCAGCCCGCCGCCGCCCACGCGCAGGCCGCAAGCCAGCGCCGCCTGGGCTTGCCGCAGGGCGCGGTTGCCGTCGCTGACGCTGCCGCTGGTGTTGGCGACGAAGGGCGCGGCACGCACCCCCAGGCCCAGCGCGCGCGCCGCCAGATTGGCCTCGCCGCGCAGATACACAAACTGATCGAACGGCACGAACATTTCCACGCCCAGATCGCGTGACATATCGTAGCCGCCGTTGGTGGCGCCGAATTCCTTGATGCGCGGGCTGGCCGCCGCAATGTCATACACGTTGGTCACGCCCACGGCCGTTTCGATGCCGACATCGATCTCCACCGTGCCGGGCGCGATGCCGCGCTCTTTCTCATAGCGCGTGATGAGCGCATCGAGTTGCCGCACCTCGGCGGCGGTTTCGGTTTTTGGATACTTGATGCGGCTCAATCCCGGCCACACCGCGGCTTCGGTATCCGCTGCCATGTGTTCGTGATTGATGCGCACGAACGCCTCGGTACCCGCGCGCGTCACCTTCGGTATCGATTCCTTCACCAGCGTGCGCGCGTAGTCCTTGCGGTTTTGCGGCACCGAATCCTCGAGATCGAGGGTGACAAAATCACAACCGCGCCGCCACGCCTGATCCACGAAACGCGGCGTGACGATGGGCATGGTCAAGCCCGAACGTCTTACTTTTTGTTTTGCCATGATGGACTCTATGCGTAGATTTTATTCAGCGGATCCACCTGATCCACGCGCAGGCACAGCGCGCCCTTAAATCCAACCGCACGACCGCGCCTGGCCGCCTGCAAGGTGTTGCTCGCTGTCGCGAGCAGGCCGCGATCCGGCGCGCGCCACCACGCGCCGAGCGGCGTCACGCCGACGGCGCGCGCGATGATGACGAGCCGCTGCATCAGATACGGCAGCAGATGCAGTTCCCCGGCAGGCTCGGGCCGCAAATCCATCGCCAGATCGGCGCGGCCCAGCGTGAGCGCGCACACGCGCTTGCTCGCGATGGCGATTTCATACGCATCCTGATTGCCGCGCGCGGTTTCCAGCGCCACCACCATGCTGGTAGAACCCGCTGGCAGGCTTCGATCTTTTTCCAATAAAAACAAATACTTATCGATTGCCGTGATCTGCGCCACCGATTCCGCGCGCGACACCACGATGCCGTCCACGCCCGGCCCGATACTGGCGCGCAAATCGGCTTCGTGCTGCCGCGGATCGATTTGTGCGTAAACCCGTGCGCCGCCCGCGCGCGCCGTGTCGATGGCTGCGCGCATTTTTTCGCGCGCGGCAGGCTTGTGTTCATCACGCACGAACTCGGCGAGATCAAGCACCACCACATCCGCGCCCGACGTCACCGCCCCTGCCACCGCGTCCGCCCTGTTCGCCGGAATCACCAGCCATGACCGCTGTTGCTTGCTCATTGCGTTACACCTTCTTCGGAAAAATATGCCACGCCGTCATTGTAACGGCATCAGGTCTTGCCAAAATACACGTCTGCGGCATGCTCTCCGGCCAACACGCGCTCCACCGCGGCCACATAGTGCAGATTTTCGCCCAGCGTTGTTTTAGCTTCATCGACATCAATAACCGTAGCCAGTCCGCCATCGTCATTGATCGCGTGATAACAGATTCGCGCCACGGCGTGCCGGCACGCCTCGGCATCCCGCGCACCCGGATGGCTCGCCAGCCACGCCAGCGCTTCATGCACGCGGGCGGAGGCGCGCGAGTAGCGGCTGGTGGTGAGAAAGACGGCGGCAAACAACCCCAGCGCGCAGGGAATCACCAGCAGCCAAAAAAGAATATCCGCAATGAGCGGCGGCCAGCCCAGCCGCTTCGACAAGGGCGGCAGCGCCAGCAGCAGGAATCCCGTCGCGAGTACGGTCATGCATCCGACCCCGCGCCGGTCGGTGGGCGGCGGTTCGGCATGTAAGCGCTGCGCTTCCGTGATAATCGCGGCGCGCTCTTCGGCATCGAACTCGATGGCATCCATGCTGTCCGCTGACGATCAACCCAGCGCCGTGCGCAACTCGCCGGTCACGCGCGAGCCTTCGGCGAGGATGAACGCGATATCGCTGTTGGTGGTGATAAAGCGCATGCCCTTGCGGATCATCTCCGTTTGACGCGCCAGATGGCGGTCGCCGCCCACGACCGAGCGCCTCCCCACCGGCGGAAACTTCGAACGCGCCACCGCGCGCCGCGCCTGATCGGCGGTGCTGATGTCGGGGAACACGATGCCCATCACGCCGTTGTCGAGCAGCACCTGCGTGTTCGGATCGTCGCAACTGCTGACCCGCGCGAGCGGCGCCACGCCGATACCGTTGGCGGCCACACGCAATGTGGCCGATGGTTTCAACGTTATACAGCGCATGCTGGCCATCGATGAAGATGAAATCGTGTCCGGTGGTTTTCGCGAGGCCCGCGATATCGCCGGAACGCGCCAGCCGCACATTCATGCCGAGCGCTACCTTGTCCTGCTTGAATAGTTCCTTGATCGGGTTGGGTAGAGTAACGGCGGGCACTTTCTTCTCCTGGGTTAAGTTCCTGAATTTTAATGCCCTGCGCGGACGGCAAATTCTTGCGGCACATCCGTTCGCAATCAAACACGTTGATCGCACCTTTGGGGCTCGCGGACATCCATTGCAAAAACCGACGACGATTGGCGCCAGCGTCGTTCGATGACATGTGGAATCCTCCCTGATGTGGTCAAGAGAGGTTCCACCCGGAGGGCTGCGGCGTCAAGCACTGCACACGCGCGCATCGCCGGTGAAACTGGCAAAATCAGAGCCTTCGCCTGATTGAGTAGAAACACATGAACAAAAAAATCGCTGTTCTGGGCTGCGGCGCCATCGGCAGCAGCGTGAGCGCCGATCTCACCAAAGCCGGTTACGACATCACGGTCATCGATCAATGGCCGGCGCAGATTGAAAAAATCCGTACGGACGGGCTTGAGATCACCATGCCCGACGGCGTGGTGAAGACGCCGATCCGCGCGCTGCACTTGTGCGAGCTGTCATCGGCGCGGCTGGAATTCGACATTGTGTTTATGTGCGTGAAATCCAACGACCATCGCTGGCTGGCGGAATTCATCAAGCCGTATCTCAAGGCCGACGGCGTGTTCGTCGCCATCCAGAACGGCTTCAACGAGGAGTCGCTCGCTTCCATCATCGGCAAGCAGCGCCTGATCGGCTGCGTGGTCGAGCTGTCGGCGGAGATTTTTAATCCCGGCTTCGTCAAGCGCAACACCACGCACAAGACCACGTGGCTTTCGGTGGGCGAGCACGACGGCTTTTTCACCGCGCGCGTCAAGGAAATCCAGTCGATCCTCAATCACGTCGGCCGTTGCGATATCACCAGCACCATTCAAAGCGCGAAGTGGACCAAGTTGATCGCCAACACCATGACCATGGGCCCGTTCGGCCTGCTCGGCCTCGGCAACACAGAGGCCGCGCACCTGCCCGGCATGTTCGAACTCTCGGTGCAAATCGGCAAGGAATCCGCCGCTGTCGGCGAGGCCATGGGCCTGCGCATGGAGCCCATCTTCGGCCTGCGCGCCGACGAATTCGCCGGCACCACCGAGGAAAACATCGTCACCGCGATGAAAACGCTGCTGGGGCATGTGAGCCGCGGCCGCACCGCGCCGATTCACGATCATATGAAAGGCCGCGTGAGCGAAATGGCGTGGATCAGCGGGCTGGTGGCGAAGAAGGGCAGGGAATTGGGTATTCCGGTTTCAGCGAACGCCGCCGTGGCCGAGATTGACCGCCGCATCAATAGCGGCGAAATCAAAATGGATCCATCCAATTTCGATTTACTAAAGCAGATGACCGGAAGATAGCTGCGAAATCGCCCGCAGGATGGGTGCAACTCAGTAAAGGTTTGGTAATTCTCAATAGTTTGCGATGGGTTGCACCCATCCTACGGCGCTACGGCGCTACGGCGCCACCGCCATCCCCGGCGCGTCATTCACCCGCTGCACTTCAGCGATCTTCCCGCCGGCGATGCAGTACGCAGTTGCTGCGCGCCGGCGGCATCTGCATAGCGCACCGCGTACACCTGCGAGTTCAGCGTGCGCGGCGCGCGGCCCCAGCCGGCGCCCGCGCCATAGAGCAGATACGGCCCGACGTAGCGGCTTTGCAGCGCGCCGGGTTGCGGCCTGGGCCGCGCGCGATACGCCTCGGCGGGCGCGGCATCGCGGCCGTTGGAGAAACTCGATTCGCTGATGCGGCGTTGCGTGACCGGCGCTTCTTGCGGCTGCGCCGGCGGCGGCGCATAGGGACTGACTAAACGAATACTCTGATTCACGGTAGTCCTTTGCTGAAGTCAGCGTAACCGTGATTTTGACACGCCTTCACATCCTACGGATTCAGAACCGCCAATGCGATAAAAGTCATGCTTTATCATAAACTTGGCGCACTACCGGAACCAAAGTTCACCCACAGATTCTGCTGACGAAGCGAAATTCCTATACCCCGCTCACTCACATCCTCTCCGGCGAGATCGATGTGGTGACCGTCACCGTGCCGGCAACGATTCCGTTTATCAACGGCGGCAAACTGCGCGGGCTGGCGATACTCGCCACCGCGCGCGGGCACCCCGACATCGTGGAACGGCTCAACAGCGAACTGCGCAAAATCATGCACGCGCCGGAAACCGTCAAGCAACTCAACCGCGTCGGCATCGATGCTGTCACCAGCACGGCGGCGGAGTTTCAAGCCTTCATCAAGACCGATGCCGAGCGCTGGGCCAAAGTCATCAAAGACGCGAATATTCGTATCGGGTAGGCCGCGCGACGCTTATTTTGCAGCCGACGCCGCAGGCGTGGCGCTTTTTAGCGCTTCGAGTTTTTTCAGATCAATCGCGGCGATCGCCTGCTTCAGCTCGTTCATCTCAATACCGTTGCCGCGAATTTCAACAATGAAACGTCCGCCGACGATCATGTCCACCTCGCCGCGTTTGTCTTTGTGGCTCCACTTTTCGTGCATCTTGCGCCCATTGACGATAGATGTTTTTTCATAGCCCGAGTCAGACTCCCGGTCGATTTCGACCATCGCCCACGCGGCGCCCGCCATGCCCGCAAAGCCGCTCATCGATCCGGCGTCGGTGATCTTCAGACGCAGCCGCGTGTTCGCGCCGTTGCCGTAGCGCGCCTGCGCGTGCGACACCTTCACGCCCATGGCGCCGGCTTTCTCACCGGACGCTTCACCGCGCCGCAGACCGCCAATGGATTCCGGCAGCAGCGCCCTCAACTCGCGAAAATCCACCGGCTCCACCGCGCCCTTGCCGTCACCGCCGCCCATCATGGTGCCCAGCGCACCCGCCGCCGCTGCCATCGCGTCCGCGCCCTGCTTCATCGCCTCCTGCGGCGTTTGCGGCACGCCGGATTTACGCGCCTTCGCGACCTCTTCCATTTTTTTCGCGGCTTCGGCCATTTGCGCGGCAGCGGCCTCGGCGGCTTGCTGCTCTTTGCTCTTGCCGCAGCCGCTCAACAACATCGCGCACGTTAGTGCTATCGACACCGCTGCCAACCTACCTGTTCCTACACGCATAGCCAGCTCCGTTATGATGTTTTCTGTATCAATGGTGTGATGCGAGACAAGCGTTGTCAATGGCAACGGGTTACACCGACTACCGCTTGCGATAAATTTCCCTGCGATGTCCAATCGATAATGCCAGCGCCTTAGGTCAAAGGTCAAAGGTCAAAGGTCAAAGGGGTCAGGCTCGATTAAATCTTGATCTTTTTGCGCTTTTTAGATGGAAGTTTCTGGCTTAAAAACAACAAGTTACATGTGATCTTCAACTGCTCGCCCATCGCCATCCTTCCCCGCTGCGCCGCCGCGCTGCTGTTGCTGGCGTGCGCCTCGGCCAACGCCGACCTCTACGCCTACACCGACGAAGCAGGCGTGCCGCATCTGAACGACAGCCCCGCCGATGCCCGTTACCGTTTGGCGCTCGCCGCGCCGCTGCAACCGCTGATCGCCCGCGTCGCCGCCGAGCACGGACTGCCCGCCGCGCTCGTCAACGCCGTCATCCACACCGAATCGAACTACAATTCGCGCGCCGTCTCGCCCAAGGGCGCCCAAGGGCGCACAAGGGCTGATGCAACTCATGCCCGCCACCGCGCAGAGATACGGCGTCACCGACGCCTTCGACCCCGAACAAAACGTACAAGCCGGCGTACGCTACCTGGCCGAACTGATGGCGATGTTCAAAAACAACCTGTCCCCGATGGAATTCATGCAGCGGTTGGCGGCGCTGGTGCCCGGGCCACGGCTGCACCTGATCCGCTTTCACGGGGTGCTCGCGCCGAATGCCAAATTGAGATCACAAGTCGTGCCCGTGCCGCCCGCGCGCGCAACGGCGGGTGAGGGGGATTGTCAGCACGCGCACAGCGCACCGGTGCGTATGACGTGGGCGCGGTTGCTCAAGCGCGTGTTCGACATCGACATTGAGCGTTCCTCTTGTGGCGGCATGTTGAAGCTCGTTGCCGTGAACGAATAACCGGGGGTGATCGAGAATATACTCCCGCACGTGGGGCTGGCGGCGCAGCCGCCGCCACGGGCACCAGCGCGGCGGCAGGTGGATTTGCTGGAGTGGGCTTGATG
>JANPOH010000202.1:0-13512 GCA_031427895.1 Betaproteobacteria bacterium | reverse complement strand
GGGGTCGGCGCAGGAAATCGTAGACCGTATCGGCACACTGGCCGAAGCGGGAGCGGGATACATACTCATCAGCATGCCGTCCATCACGCCGGAAGCTATGCAGCAGTTCGCCGAAGAAATTCTGCCGCACGTGAAGGATATCGGCCCGACATTCGGCCCGGCGCCGGCCGGGCTCCGACAGCAGGCCGCGGCGTAGCCGCGCCGCCCACGCCGTCACCGTCACCCTATTCCCGTGCTGCAAGATGCCCGCATGACGCCCCCGCCTGTCGCCGCGGCCAAGTCCAACCTCGCACCGCATGCCGATGCGCGCACGGCGCTGCGTTCGGCGCTGGGCCGCTTTGCGACGGGCGTCACCGTGATTTCCGCGCAGACCGAAGATCAGCATGTGCATTGCATGACGGTGAATTCGTTTGAGTCGTTGTCGCTCGATCCGCCGCTGATTCTGTGGACGCTGCGCTCGCGTTCGGCGCGCTACCATACGTTCTCCAAAACGGAAGCCTTTTCGGTCAGCGTGCTGGCGGAAACGCAGATCGACATCGCGCGCAAATATGCCGTGCCGCCGCCGGACGGATTCGCCCATCGCAACTGGAAAGCCTTCCTCAAGGGCTGCCCGATCATCGAAGACGCCTCGGCGCACTTTATCTGCAAGGGGCATACCGAAGTCAACAAGGGCGATCACGTCATCCTGATCGGCGAAGTCACCGAGTTCGCCGAGCATCATCATCCGCCGCTGGTGTTCATGGGCGGCAAATATTATTCGGCCTCCAGCCTGAAACCGCTGTAGTCCCGCCCTCCTTTCCATTCATACTCACACTAACCAACACTCAGGGAGAACACACATGGAATCCAGTTCCGCCACCCGCGACGGCTTTGTCAACACCAAGGCCTATGGCCGCATTCATTACCGCGAGGCAGGCCAGGGTAACAACAGCCCGGCGCTGATGCTGATGCATACCAACGGCGCCTCGGCCCATCAATACGAAGCCGTCGCACCGCTGCTGGCGAAACACTTTCGCGTCATCTCATGGGACATGCCGGGGCATGGTGATTCCGACCGCATCCAGCGTCATTTCAGCATCGAAGACCACGCCAAGGCGCTGGCGGCGCTGATGACGGCGCTCAAGATCAAGGCCGCGCATATCAGCGGCGCATCGGTGGGCGGCAGCGTCACCGTGGCGTTCGCCAGCCTGTTCCCGACCCGCACGCTGACGGCGGTGCCGGTGGAAACGCCCTGCCGCAACCCGGACGAATGGGCCGCGAACTGGCATCACACCGAAGGCAACTTTGGTTTGCCGATGCAAACCACCGCGCAAATCAAAGAGCGCGTCGCCGTGGTCGATGCCCCGCTCGAACAGCGCTGGAACATTGACCGCTGCAAGGCTGGCGCGTGGGCCATGGTGGACGTGATGTGGGGTATCCGCGAATTCAACGTAGTGGCCGCCGCGAAAAAAATCAAGAAACCGATGATGATCGTCTACGGCAAAAAAGGCCCGACCATCGCGCTCAAAGACCGGCTTACCGGCGCCGCGCCCAAAGCCAAACTGACCGTGCTGGAGAACTCCGGCCACTTCCCGATGCTCGACGAACCGTCGGCGTTTTCGGCACTGTTGATCCGGTTTTGCGGAAATAAATAATCCTTTATAATCATGTAGTTAACAACAGCCGGCGCAGCGATCACCAACGCCGCTTCTTCATTCATGCTCAATAAAATCACTGCCTCGCTCGACCAGGCCGTCGCCGACATTCGCGACGGCGCGACCATCATGATCGGCGGCTTTGGTGATGCCGGCATGCCCGAAGGGCTGGTGCAGGCGCTGATCCGGCATCACGCCAAAGACCTCACGCTGATCTCCAATCACGCGGGGCGCGGCGAGACCGGTATCGCGCAGCTCATCCGGCAGGGGCGCGTGCGCAAAATGGTGTGCAGCTTTCCGCAGGCGAAGTCGGCTGTCGTGTTAAGCGAATTTTTGCTCGCCGGAAAAATAGCACTGGAACTCACGCCGCAAGGCACGCTCGCCGAGCGCATTCGCGCGGGCGGCTCCGGCATCGAAGGTTTTTACACGCCCACCGGTTACGGCACCGAAGTGGCCGAAGGCAAACCGACCATGACCTTTGACGGCATCGACTGCGTATTCGAGCGCGCGTTAAAAGCCGATGTCGCCTTCGTGCGCGCGCAGCGCGGCGACCGCTGGGGCAACCTGACGTACAGCCAATCGTCGCGCAATTTCAATCCGCCGATGGCAATGGCGGGCCGCTGCACCATCGCCGAAGTGGATGACATCGTGGAACTCGGCGCGATCCATCCCGAACAGGTAGTGACCCCCGGCATCTTTGTGCAGCGCGTGGTCAAAACCGGAGCCGAAGTACAAGAATGCGTATGAACAAAACCCCGCTCACCCGCGAGCAAATCGCCAAACGCATCGCGCAGGATTTACCCGACGGCTGCTATGTCAACCTCGGCATCGGCATTCCAACGCTGTGCGGCAACTACATCCCCAAGGATCGCGAAGTCATTCTGCACAGTGAAAACGGCGTGCTCGGCGGCGGCCCCAAACCCGCGCCCGGCCACGAAGACCCCAACCTCATCAACGCGGGCAAGGAATTCATCACCCTGCTGCCCGGCGGCAGCTTCAGCCATCAGGCCGATTCGTTTTCGATGACGCGCGGACGCCACGTGGATTTCGCCGTGCTCGGCGGCATGCAGGTCTCCGCGCGCGGCGATCTTGCCAACTGGAAAGTGCCGGGCGCGCCGATGGGCGCCATCGGCGGCGCGATGGATATCGCCAGCGGCGCGAAGCAGGTGTTTGTCGCCATGACGCACACCACCAACAAGGGCGAGGCGAAAATCGTCGATCAACTGACGTATCCCGTAACCGCGCTGAAATGCGTGACGCGGATTTTTACCGACATCGCGGTGATCGATGTCACGCCACGGGGGCTGGTGCTGCTGGAGGTTGCGCCGGGGTTCAGCGCCGAGGACGTGCAGGCGATGACCGGGCCGCGGCTTGCGGTGGCGGCGGCGCTGCGGGAAATCGCCGCGCGCTGACCGGCGGACGGCAATCTACTCCGGCTGAATTTTCGCGGCGGCGGCGACCTGCGCCCACTTGCGCTTTTCCGCCATGACATAATTTTTGAATTGTTCCGGCGGCTCGCCGCCCGCCGTGCCGCCGAGGTCGGTAAAGCGCGCCTTGATCTCCGGCGATGCCAGCACCGTCTTCGCCGCGGCATAAATTTTGTCGATCACCGGACGCGGGGTCTTTGCCGCGGCGAACAGGCCGAACCAGCCGGTCACTTCAAAATCGGCATAACCTGCCTCTATCATCGTCGGCACCTCGGGCAATTCGGCGCGGCGCTGCCTGGCCGTGACGGCCAGCGCGCGCAAGCGGCCGCTGCGGATGTATCCCATGGTGCTGGGCAGGCTGCTGAAAATCATGTTGACCTGGCCCGCCAGCAAGTCGATCAACGCGGGGCCGCTGCCCCTGTACGGCACATGCGCGATGTCGATGCCGGTTTTGAAGCGGAGCAATTCTCCCGACATGTGAACCGACGTGCCGCGGCCCGCCGACGCAAAAGACAGCTTGCCTGGACTGGCTTTTGCCAGCGCCACCAGTTCGCTCACGGTTTTTGCCGCCATGGTGGGGTTGACCACCAGCACATTCGGATTGGAAATCACCGAGGTGATGGGAATCATGTCTTCGGGCTTGTAACTCAGGTTTTTGTAGAGCGCGTAGTTGATCGCATTGGGGCTGCTGTTGCCCATCAGGAGGCTATAGCCGTCGGGCGCGGCCGCCAGAAACACCTGCACGCCGATAATGCCGGCGGCGCCCGCCCGGTTCTCCAGCACGATATTCTGGCCCAGGGTATTGCCCATGCGCTCGGCCAGCAGGCGCGCGGCGATATCCGTGGTGCCGCCGGGCGCGGAGGGCACGATGATGCGTATCGGCTTATGCGGAAAACTGTCCGCTGCCCGCGCGAGCGTGGCCTGCGCCAACGCCGCCGCCGCCGCCGCGAGAATCACCCCCGTCACCCCCGTCACCCGCGTCACCCGCGTCACCCGCGCGATGCGACTTTGCCGACTGTTCATGAATGCCCTCGATTAAAACCGGACACGCTATCCCGCGCTCGGGCGCGTATGCCGCAAACGGTATTCACAAGTATCCGCATGGTTTTCCAGTCGCCCGTTGATATCGGTGGTGCTTATTTTGCAGAACTTGCAGCGGTAATTATACATCTCGCCTTCCAGATTTTCCTGCGGATAACCAATATCAAACGCCTCGTCGTACGGGGCGCTCACATAATAATTTTCGGCTTTCGCTGATGGCTGGGGCATTTGCGCTGTTCTCCTGATCGTTCCATTGACGTTTGCCGGGGCGCGGCATCGCGCGGCGACGGACGCAGGTCAATTACAATGGATACTACCGCAACACGTGACAAAATTCCCCTGCCAGCCGCCATGACCGCGACGCCGACAGCCACCGCCCGGGACCAACGCGCACCGCTGACGATTGCGATGGCCATCGGCGGCGACGCGGTGCTGTATTACCCGGCGCAAAGCGTGTCGTCACTGGTGGTGTACGAGCGCGGCTACCTCGGCGCGCCGGATATTTTTAAATTCGGCATGCGGATGACGCTGATCGCGATCGCGGTGGTGCTGGTGGTGGCGTTGCCGTACTGGGCGGCAGTGGGGGTGGCGTTACCGGTGCGGTAGCGCCGGCGGCTCGGCGTTTACAGGCATGAGCAAGCACGGCACGCGCGTACCATTCAAACATAACCTATACCCGTTAGCGCTCTCGCGGCATTCGATTGCTCTATAATTATCGTTCTAAATATAAAAAAATATCAACAAAAACAAATGCTTATATAAAACTCCGCATCACACCCAAAGGATCGTCAACCATGAGCCGTTCAAAACCCATAAAACTTTTCGCTGGAATATCCGCTGTCGTGGCGCTGGCTAGCGGCTTTGCCGTCCACGCCCAGAACAACTATCCAAACCGCCCGCTGCGCGTGGTGGTGTTTCTCCCGCCGGGCGGCGCTGCGGACGTGCTGATGCGCGTGATGGGACAAAAGCTCGGCGACTCGCTGGGGCAGACCGTGGTGATCGACAACCGGCCCGGTTCGGGCGGGGTGATCGGCACCAATGTCGTCGCCAAGGCCGCGCCCGATGGCTATACGCTGCTGCACAGCGGCATCACCACACACGGCATCGGCCCGCACATCTATACCAACCTGCCGTACGACCCGGTGAAGGATTTCACGCCGGTCGTGCTCTCGGCGACCATGCCGGTGTTCATGCTGGCGTACGCGCAGGCGCCGGTGAAATCCGTGCAAGAGGTCATCACGCTGGCCAAATCCAAGCCCAATGCCGTGAGCTGGGGTTCGCCCGGCACGGGCAGTGCGCCGCACATGGTCGGCGAGATGTTCAAGATCGCCACCGCCATACCGAGCCCGCACATTCCGTACAAAGGCAGCGGCACCGGCGCGCCCGCGCTTGCGGCAGGGGAAATTCCCGTCTTCTTCGATGCGGTCGCCGGCCATCAGGCGTTTATCAAATCGGGCCGCGTGCGCGCGCTCGCCGTGACCAGCGGCGCGCGCGTCTCCGCCTATCCCGACGTGCCTACGATGAAAGAATCCGGTCTGCCTAAGGTCGATGGAACGGTGTGGTACGGGTTGCAGGCGCCCGCCGGTACGCCCAAGCCCATCATCGCCAAACTCAATGCTGAATCCAATCGCGTGCTCGCGATGCAGGACGTGAAAGACCGGCTGACGGCACTGAGCATCGATACGGCAGGCAGCACGCCGGAGGAATTCAGCAAGTTCATCCGCGCCGAACTCGATAAGTGGGGGCCGGTGGTGAAAGCGGCCGGGATCAAGCTGAATTGATTGAGAAAAGCGCAGACACGACTATGACTATCGGAACCGTCCAGACACTCAACATCAATGGGCTGATAACGTATGCGCCCGACGCGCGAGTCAATCAGCCGTTGCTCGCATCCAAAGATCTCGTCACGCGCATGAACTGTTACGAGCCGGGGCAGGTCACGCCGTTTCACGTACACCCGAACGACGATGAAGTCATTTTTTGCGTCGAGGGACGCGGCGCGATTACGTTCGAGAAGCTGGCCCCGGTGCCGATGACGCCGGGCAGTCTGGTGAGTTTGCCGGCCGGATTGCCGCACGGAATCGAAGCCGCCGCCGATAGCCGCATGGTCGTGATCTACACCACCAACGCGGGCTACACCAGCGTGCGCCCCGAAGGGCGTGCCGCCGAGGCAGGCATACCGCTGCCGGGGGAGCGTGCGCGCGAATTGAAGACCGAATAGCAGTTAGGGTTATCGGAACAAGGAAAAGCATGACCAACGGCGTCTGATCCGGCGCGACCTGCTGGCCGATGGCCGCAAAGATCACGGATGTCATGGCGTAGTTGGACATCAGCGCAATCATGTGTACCAGCCCGCGCCCATCAAGAACGCGCGGCAGACCGGGCGCGCTCAACTACGCGATCACTGGCATGGGTTCGTCGCCGCATCTCGCGGCGGAACTGTTCAAGTCGATGTCGCGCATGGGCAAAGTCATTCGGGACGCCGGAATCCGCGAGGATTGATTCGTGGCGTGGCGGGATGGATCACAGCCTCGCCAGTGGATTCACCGTCAGCTCCAGCGCGTGCCGAACGTAAGATGGTTGCGTCCGTTTTCATGGCGGTAGTCAAGCCAGTCGGCGAAACGGCGGATCATCACCAGCCCCAACCCGCCCGGCACGGCTTCGGTCAGCGTTTTGGGGAATATTTTTTCCGCGACGGACACGGGGTTAAACGGCAAGCCCGCATCCGATACCGTCACGCCGGCCTTGCCGCCATCCTGCTCGCGCGTGATATCGAACAGCAGACAGATAGGCGACGACAGTGCCGTACCGCCGCCATGGTTGATGACATTCGCCAGCACTTCGTTCAGGCAAACCTCAAGCCGCTCGGCCTGCACTCGCGGCACGGCGTGTTGCCGGCAGGCCGCGTCGAGCCAGTCCGACGCGCGCCGCACCTCCGCGCCATGGGCGGCTATCGTGAGTTCATCCTGCCATGACGACACAGCGCGGACGCCGCCAACGGATATCATGGTTCAGGCAAGCACCGCCTTTTCGGCATCGGCGACGCTGCCAAACACCGGTATCAAATTGTTGATGCCGGTGGCTTCGAGGCTCATGCCGACCGTCGAACTGTCATTGACGACCAACGCCATCTTGCCCCCGCGCTGCTGGACCGCCTTGGCGGTGACTATCAGCGCGCGGATGCCAATCGACGCCAGAAACCGGAGCGCTGACAGATCAACAACCACAGCTTTTTTCGGCGCCGCGGCCAGCGCCTCAAGCTGCGCGGCAACCGAGTCAGTACCCGGCATGTCGAGACGGCCGGTAACCACTATTCGGCGCAGGTCTTCGCCGACATCGGTATAGCTGATGGACATGAAAAATCCTCTCCTAAAAAAAGGTCGGACACGATACCGCGTCCAGTATGCCATAGGCCGGCAGCCGGTGCGGCATGCGAATTTTCGACGCGGCCCGATGGGGTGGTAACCCATCCGTTGGCCTCGCGCTGCGACCGCTGCGGGGAACGGCTGCAACCGCCATGATCCGTTCCTACCGCTCCACGTTACGCAAACAAGGGCGCAATGTGCTTGACGCGCTCATCGGCGTGTTTCAACATCAGATTGTCGATCCCCTCCCTGTGTAGGGGAGCCTGAATAGTTACATGGAATAAAACGATTTTGCAGCTCACTGCATCTTGACGCCCGACGCCTTCACCGCGCGTCCCCACTTGGCCAATTCAACGTGGATTAACTGCTGAAATTCATTCGGCGTGCTGGTCGCCGCATCCGCGCCGAATGCCGCGAGGCGATCCTTGATTTCCTGCGTTTTGAGCACGGTGGGTGTTTCCGGCATGCTCGGGTGCCGCTGGCCGCCGGTGATCGCCAGCATTCTGATTCGGCGGCAATGCCGCCCGCCGCGCCGGGGCGGTTATCGATCATCTTGTTCTGCTTGAGCGCGTCGCTTGCGTTCGGCGCGATGACGCGGATGGGGCGTGTTGCGCTTGCGTACGGCTGGTGCATCTGTTGCGCCGGTGGCGCCGCGTTGTTTTGTGCGAACGCCGCACCCGCGATGACGCTCGGCACGGCGAATAATAGTTTCCAGCGCAGGCGCATGGCGTAGTCCCCAAGTTGAATTTTCAGGGCGATAGCAGGGGACACCGCAGGCAGCGGCAACCCGGCGAAACGGTGGTGGGTCGCCCTTCGTCATGCCTGCGCGGACGGCGGTTTTCGCGGCACGGTTTTTCGCGTATGATAGCTGCGATAGCATTGATAAGTATTTGTTTTTAAAAGGATTTTTAAGATGAGTTCCGGCGGCTCCAGCAAGTTTTCCAAATCACCGGTAATGCCCGCCGATCACGAGTGGGGCGTTACCAAACGCAAAGGTGTTTACGAATCCGATGTCACGGCGCTGGTGCGGCGCATGCTTCAGGACGACGCAATACGCGAGGATCAACGCGTCGCGTGGGAACGCTGGCGCAATGATCCGGCGAGCCTGAAGTAAATTTGTTCTCGCCCCTTTTGCAAAGAACTCACGGAGATTTTATGAAGCTCAAGCACGCGCTCGCATGGCTCGCCGCTGCACTCACGCCGGTGTGTGCGCCGGTGCATGCATTGGCTGCGGATAACTTCCCAACCAAGCCGCTGCGTCTGATCGCACCGTATCCGCCGGGCGGCACCTCCGACATCATCGCGCGTCTGGTCGGGCAAAAACTCACCGATGTATGGGGCCAGCAGATGGTGGTGGATAACCGCGCCGGCGCCAACGGCGGCATCGGCAGCGAAGTCGCGGCAAAATCCCCCGCCGACGGTTACACGCTGCTGATCGGCAACATGACGCCGATCGCGGCCAACCCCTCGCTGTATAAGAAGCTCGGTTACGACTCGCTGCGTGATTTTCACGGCGTATCGCTGGTGGCCGCCGGGCCGAATGTGCTGGTGGTGAACCCGAACGTGCCGGTGAAATCGGTGCAGGACATTATCGCGCTGGCCAAGGCCAAGCCCGGCAGTCTGAATTTCGGTTCCGGCGGCGCGGGTTCGCCCGCGCATCTGGCGGGCGAGTTGTTCAAAACATTGACCGGCGTGCAGATGACGCATGTGCCGTATAAGGGCACCGTGCTGTCGGTGAACGACCTGATCGCGGGCCAGGTGCAACTGGTGTTCAGCGACGCGCCGCCGGCGATTCCGCATGTCAAAAGCGGACGCCTGCGCGCGCTCGCAGTCACCAGCGCCAAGCGCACGCCGCTGATGCCGGAGTACCCGACGATGGCTGAAGCGGGCGTGCCGGGCTTCGCTCTCGATAACTGGTGGGGCATCCTCGTGCCCACCGGCACACCTAAAGAACGCATCGCGCGCATCAACACCGAGCTGGTGAAAATCATGCAGTCGGCGGATGCCAAAACGCGCTTTGCGAACCTGGGCGTCGAGGCCATCCACAGCACGCCCGGTGAATTCGATGCTTACATCCGCAGCGAGTACACCAAACTGGCGAAGGTGATTAAAGACGCGGGCGCGAAGGCGGATTAGTGTAATGACCCATATCAGCAGCCGAATAGCCGTCGTCATGGCGGTAGCGTGTGTCACGCTGCCGGCTTCGCCCGGCAACGCACAAACGTACCCCACCCGCCCCATCCGCTTCGTGGTGCCGTTCGCCCCCGGCGGCAACGCCGACACGATAACGCGCACCGTCGGCCAGAAAGCCGCCGAATCCATCGGTCAGCAAATCGTCATCGACAACCGCTCCGGTGCCAACGGCAACATCGGCATGGAAATCGTCGCGCGCGCGGCGCCGGATGGCTACACGATCGTGCTGGGCTACATCGCCAACGTCGCCATCGCGCCCAGCCTGGTATCGAAGCTGCCGTACGATCCAGTAAAAGATTACGCGCCGATTACGTTACTGGCGACCGCGCCGAATATCATGGTGGTGCATCCCACCGTCAATGCGCGCACGCTGAAAGAACTGATCGCGCTGTCCAAAGCCAAACCGAAATCGATCAATTTCTCATCGGCGGGTGTCGCCAGCGTCGGGCATTTGACCGGCGAATTATTTAACACATCGCTGGGCGCCGATTTTCAGCATGTGCCGTACAAGGGCACCGCGCAGGGCGTGATCGATCTGCTGGCGGGCCAGATACAATTTTTGATCGGCGGCATGTCATCGGTGATGCCGCACATCAAGGGCGGGCGTCTGCGCGCCATCGCCGTCACCAGCGCGCAACGCTCGCCGGCCGCGCCCGACGTGCCCACCGTCGCCGAATCGTTGCTGCCCGGCTTCGAGGCCACCGCATGGTACGGCGCGCTCGCTCCGGCCGGCACGCCGCGCCCGATCATTACGCGCCTGCAAAGCGAATTCGCCAAAGCGCTGGCCGTGGCGGAGGCCAAACAACGGCTGGAAAATCTGGGTTACCAGATCGTCGCCGGCACGCCGGACGAATTTGCCGCCTATATCAAGACCGAAACCGTCAAATGGGCGAAGGTGGTCAAGGCGTCGGGCGCGAAGGCGGAGTGACAATCCAGTCGGAAGGCAAGTGATGGCCGGGGACATTAACTGGGGATTGATCGTGTGGGTTGCGCTGTTTGCGCTATTCGCGTGGCCGTTTGTGCGCGGCTTCAAGCAAGTGCCGGATCACCAGCGGTTCGTCATTGAGCGCTTTGGTAAATATCGGCATGTCCGCGGGCCGGGCAAGCATTTCATCGCGCCGTTCATTGACCGCGCGACCGTGATCGACCTCGACGCCGAACTGCCGGGCTGGCAAGGCATGAGCGAACGCACCATCGTGGCGAAGATCACGCGCAAGCGGTACGGCGCAGAGATGGCGTGACGCGGGGTTGTTACGGTTGCGCGAAATCCCGTTGGGCTGACAAAAAGGGAGGCAATATCGGACCCCAGCGGGATATCCGAGAGAGCGGCGCAGGCGGCGCCCGTTGGTTGGGCTTCGCAGGTTCAACTCAAATAGGGACGCGACGGGGTTAGGCGGATAACAATAGATAACTATTTTATTCCAAGCCGCGTATAAGCCTCGCCCAGTTCCCTGCGTATCCGCCCTTGCCGCCATGCCAGCGCCAGCGCCCCCGCCGCGCAGCAGGCGCCCGAAATCGTCAGCGTCGCGGCCACGCCAATCACATCCGCCAGCGCGCCCGCCGCGAGTGCGCCGAACGGGGCCATGCCCATGAAGCTGGCGGTGTAGAGCGCCATCACGCGCCCGCGCTTGTCGTCATCGACGATGGTTTGCACGATCATGTTGACGGATACGGATGTCGCCAGAATGCCGAAGCCGGTGATGGCGAGCAGGGGAAGGGTCAACCACACGATTTTCACATGCGCCACCAGGGCGAGCGAAACGCCCGCCGCGAATGCGGTGCAGATGAGCAGGCGCACCAGGCCGCGCACGCTGGCGCGCGTGGCGAGGTAGAGCGTGCCGCTGACCGCGCCCAATCCCGCCGCGCCGATCATGAAGCCCATTTCGCGCGCGCCCACATCGAACACTTCGCGCGTGAGCACCGGCATCAGATTGATATAGGGCGTGGCGAGAAATCCCACGGCCGTCAGCAACAGCAGCAGTGAGCGTATCGGAGCCGACTGCCACACATACTGCAAGCCCTCGCGCATGCCTTGCAGCATCGGCGTGGTGTTCGGCGCGCGCACGGTGGGCGCGACCTTAATCAGCAGAAAAGAAATCATCACCGCTGTATACGTGAGTGCGTTAATCACAAAACACGCCGGCTCGCCCCAGGATGCGATCACCAGCCCCGCGAGCGCGGGGCCGACCAGCCGCCCGCAGTTGGCCATCAGCGACGTCACGGCGATGGCATTGGGCAGATCGGCCTTGTCATCGATCAACTCCAGCATATACGCGTGGCGCACCGGCAGCTCGATGGCGACGAGGATGCCGAGCAGCATCGACAGCGTGATGATGTGCCATGGCGCGAGGATGCCCGCCACCGCAAGCGCGGCGACGGTGATCGCCTGCAACATTTCCAGAATTTGCGTGGCGAACATGGCGCGATGCAGGTTGACGCGATCCGACCACATGCCCGCAAAGGGCGAGAGCAGCAAAATCGGCAGGCTGCTGGCGAAACCGAGGATGCCGAGCAGCGTGGCGGAATCGGTCATCTTGTAGAGCAGCCAGCCCTGCGCGATGCTCTGCATCCAGTAGCCGATCAACGCGCACACCTGCCCCGACAGAAATAAGCGGAAGTTACGGTGACGCAATGCTCGTAATGCGGGCAGTGGGGGTTTCATCAGTGTGTCGCGCAATGCAGAGCGGGATTGTACGCCCCTCGTGCGGTAAAATCGCGCTACCCCATGCCCTCTGACGCCGACCATTCCACATCGCGCAAGCCACCCGTCGCGCCCATCATCAGCATTTACCAGATTATCGGCTTTGTGCTGCCGTGGAACACCGCGTACAAGGCTTCGCGCGTGCTCAACACCCTGTTTGCCCTGGAGTTAGGCGCCACCCCGCTGCAAACCGGTTTTTTGCTTGCCACCTACGGCTTGTTCCCGATGTTGTTCGCGGTGTATGCGGGAAAGGTGGCGGATCGCCACGGCGTGCGTATTCCGTTGTATCTCGGCCTGGTGTTCCTCGGCGTGGGCATCGCGCTGCCGTTTGTGTGGCCCGCGTTCATTGCGCTGTTTGCCTCGGCGTTGATCGGCGGCGCGGGTTTTATTCTGTCGCAGGTGGCGATGCAGACATTGACCGGCTCGCTGGGCGGCGGCGAAACGCGCACCAAAAATTTCAGTCTGTATGTGCTGGCCGTGGCGGTCGCTGATTTTCTGGGGCCGGTGCTGGCGGGGTTTTCCATCGATGCCTTCGGTCATGCGCCCACCTTCGCCATCAGCGCCTCGTTGACGCTGGTGTCGGTGGCGGGATTTATGGCGATAGACCGCCGGATTCCGCGCGCGCTGGCCGCGGCGCGCAATGCCGCCCCGCAACGCTCCGTCGAACTGCTGCGATTGCCGGCCTTGCGCCGCGTGTTCGTGGTCAGCGCGGTGACCATGAGCGCGGGCGATCTGTTTCAGCTTTACGTGCCGCTCTACGGGCATTCCATCGGCTTGTCCGCCTCGGCCATCGGCCTGGTGATGGGCGCCGCGGCGGTGTCGGTGTTCGTCACGCGCGTGCTGATACCTCCGATGTCGCGCCGCTTTGGCGAAGAGCGGCTGCTGCTGTATTCGATTTTGCTCACCGCCGCCATGCTGGCGCTGATCCCGTTTTTTAACACCGCGCTTGCCATCGGCGCGATTTGTTTTGTGCTGGGATTGGGCATGGGCCTGGGGCAGCCGTTGACGGTGATAATCGCCTACAACCATTCGCCCGCCGGGCGCGCCGGCGAAGTGGTGGGGCTGCGTATCGCGCTGAATAACTTCGCCCATGTGTTCGTGCCGCCGCTGTTCGTGCCGCCGCTGTCGGAGTGCGGACATCGAGCACCGCC
>JANPOH010000201.1:0-3681 GCA_031427895.1 Betaproteobacteria bacterium | reverse complement strand
GACCACCGCCAACGGCACGGGAATCGCCGGTACGGATTATGTATCGGCCTCTGGCACGGTTATCTTCGCCCCGGGCAGCCTGAGCGCGACCATCACGGTTTCGGTAATCGGCAACACTGTATTTGAGGCTGACAAACGCTTCAAGGTGCTGCTGTCCAATCCGGTGGGCGTCAGCTTCGGTGATAACACTGCTGTTGTGACCATCGTGAATGACGATTCGGCGGTCGTTACGCCGACTCTGGCTGCGACGGCAACTGACGGCGCCGGCGCCGAAGCCCCAGGTGACCCGCTGGTATTCACCGTTACCCGCGCGGGCAGTTCCGCTGCACTCACTGTGAATCTGAACTGGGGTGGAAGCGCGACTCTCACGAGCGACTACACGGTGAGTGTGACCGGCGGCACGCTGGCGGCCGACGGACGGTCGCTGACACTGACGGCGGGAGTGATGAGCGCGACCCTCACACTGACCCCAGTGAATGACATCATTGCCGAGGGCACGGAGAGCATTACCCTTGGCGTTTCGGCGGCGGGCCACACCGCTTCCGCGTCGGCCAGCGGGGCCATTACGGACAATGACGTGGCAACACTATCGGTGGGCGACGTATCGGTTGTCGAGGGGAATACGGGCACGAAGACAGTGGCAGTCACGGTAACGCTCTCCACGCCGTCTTCAAGCGTTGTTACCGTGTTGTTCGGTACTATTGCGGTTGTGGGCGGTGCGCTGGCCGGCACGGATTATCAGGCGCTTTCCGGGACATTGACGTTCGCGCCGGGCGTAACCACTCAGACGATCAACGTGACGATCATAGGCGACCGCACCAAGGAGTCGAACGAGACCTTCCAAGTTGTCCTCTCCGGGGCTTCCGTGGCCATGGCCAAGTCCACCGCGACGGTTACCATTGTTGACGATGAGAAGGCGCTGACGGCTGCCGAAGCGTCCACTGGCGAACCGGTCGATACGGCGCCCCTGATGCTCGACACGATCAAGCCGCTGATCGAAACCGCCTTTGACCTCTGGCGGCAGGCTGGCGCCGATGCCGCGCTGCTGAGTCAAATCAAGTTCAGCGTGACCGATCTGCCGGGTGAGTTGCTTGCACTCACCGTGGATTCGACGATATACCTGGACATGGATGCCGCTGGATTTGGCTGGTTCGTGGATGAGGCTGGTGTGGTCAACCTGGACGATTCCGCCGCTGGCCGCATGGATCTGCTGACCGTGGTCATGCACGAGATCGGCCATGTGCTGGGCTTTGATCATGACGAGACGTCCAGCGGAACGTTGATGGATGAGACATTGGATGCTGGCACGCGCCGGGTTGCGGATAATGATTCGGGCAGAACGGAAACCGTTGAAACGACAATGGTTGCCAGTGACGAGCCAGCCTCTCTCGGGGAACAGGTGTTGACGTTGCCTGTGGGCGTGTCTGTGCAATCGACGGTTGCGCTCATGATTGAAGACACGGGCCTGTCGGCTTGGGTCGGCGGCATCGAGGTGAATGTGCCCGTTGCCTTCGCCGCGACGGTCTCTGTTGCCTATACCTCCAGCATCCAATTCCCGACGGTATCCGCGGCGTCGAACGCGTCCACGACGAAGCATGCCGCGACTGAGTCGGTTGCGCAAGCGATGGCCAGCGCAGCGGAGCTGATGGATGTTGAGGGCAGGATAGTGATTGCAAGCGAAGTGATTGCGCAAAGCCGTGTCACGGCAGGCTTGGACGTTCTCTCTGCTTGGGGTAACGTCCACGGCGATGCGGGCTTGTCAGCATCCGGCCAGGCCAGTGCGGTGCCGATCTTGCAGGTCGATACCATGCGCGTCATGTTGAGCAATCCGACTGTGCCAGGGCGTGTGGCGATGGCTGTAAGCGCCAAGAGTGCGCCTGATGCGGATGATGCGGAGGTTGCTGTTGCACTTCCGCTACATGCGGCTTTGTTCGCGTCGCCGGGCGTCGCCTTCGATCCTTATTCTTTTGCGTTGCGCGTCAAAACGCCTGTCCGCCTCAAGGCTGATTCCGTACCACTGAGAAACAGTACATTCCAATCCAAGTATGAGTCTGAGCGGGGTGGAATAAGAGCGAGGTCAGGCGGCTGATTTCGATCGGTTGTAAATGGATTTGAACATTATTGCGCGGGCTTGGTTGAGGCGTCGCGCGGCCTCATTATCGCTCACGGCGTTGGCCTGCGTATCGAGCTGCTGGAAAGTGATACCGGGTTTCAGGAATTGCGCTGCGTCTGGCAGGGATTTGAACTTCTCATAGGGTGTCATCATCTGCTGGTAAGCATAGCGCTTGCGTTGGCGGCCCTTGGCATCGGTGATCGTCTGGGCGTAAAAGCATGGACGATGGAAGTTCACGTAAGGGTTCAAATGCTCGACGCAAAACGCGTTCACCAGCGCAGCGAAGTGTTGCGGGATATGGCTGTAGCCCAAATGTTTGCGCACGATGGCGCCGTTCTTGGACTCAGCCAGCGCGTTGTCGTTGCTGTGGCGTGAGCGGGATTTGGTTTGCTCGACGAGTAATTTGTTGAGCAGTCTGGCGACGTGGTGGTTAATGTATTCCGAGCCGTTGTCGGAGTGAAAGCCCTTGATTACAAAAGGGAAGCTCGACATCAGTTCTTCGAGCACCGGGATCAGGAACACTGCACTTATCCGTTCACAAGTGGCTACCGCCTCGAACTGCGTCACACCATCCACGGCGTTCACGTGATACAGCCCCTTCACCCCGTCCTGATCGCCCTGATGCACACTGTCCACGCGCAGGTAGCCGGGCTGGTTGTTAGGGGTGGGCGCGCGCCGCTGGCCGATGGGCACGCTGACCGGCCGGGTCTGGGTCCAGTGTTGGCGGCGGCGCGTATAACCTGATTGCTTACGCAGGTTGTAGAGGTGCGCCACCGAGATCAGCGCCAAGCGCTCATAGCGGGCATCCCCGAACACCCGATAGGCCCGCTCCATGAGCTTCTTGGTGGCGGGGCCGGACAGGGTGTCGTGCAGCGTGTCGATTTCGGCCAGCAGCCGCACGTCGGCCGCAGTGTAGTGCCGGGCAAAGCTTGAACGCGAAGCACGGTAGCGCTTGACCAGCGGCGCACGCGCGCCAGCGCGCCGCACCAAGCGGGTAAGCTGCTGGCGGGAATAGCCGATCACGCGCGCCAGGAAACGCAGCACCACGCCCTTGTCGGCCCGCTTGAGCCGGGCGTAGCCGAAGCGGCGCACCGTGCGTGCCACGAACTCGTAGCGCTCCGCGGCGGCCACCGAGAAACCCAAGGCTGCGGTGCCTTTGAGAAAAGACCGAACCTGATCCAGCGTCTGCAATTGTGCATCATTCATGTCGATCACCATGCCTCGCATCATGATCGATACCCGCTACCCGCTTAGACTCATACCCCGTTGGAAATACGGCCCCGCTTCAGACTCAAACCCCATTGGAAGAGGCTCACACTTGACACCGGGCGGCTAATGGGTGACCCCATCGTTTCATCGTTTCAAACACGCTTTCGTTTCCTTATACGCAGCAGGCGGTGGTCTCCCCACCCCGCAGAACGGGTTGATCTTGTAAACCTTTCATTGAGGGTTTAAGCCGCTCTTTTTGTCAGCCGAGCGGATTGGCTGTTGTTGCTAAGTGTCGTGGATAAGTCGTCGTTGGCCGCTTCGATCAATTTGGCTTCGCAGGCACGTTCAAACTGCGCGGG
>JANPOH010000200.1:0-5251 GCA_031427895.1 Betaproteobacteria bacterium | reverse complement strand
TTGCATTATTTGTCACGATCATGCTCGCGAGCGCAGCCACGGCACAAACCTGGCCTGCGAAATCCGTAAAAGTCATCGTGCCCTTTGTGCCCGGTGGCACGGCAGACACACTGGGGCGCATCGTAGCCGCAAAACTTTCCGAAATGCACGGCCAATCGTTCGTGGTCGAAAATCGCGGCGGGGCAGGCGGTTTGGTCGGCGCGGAGTTTGTCAGCAAAAGCGCACCTGACGGCTACACGCTGGGCGTCACGGGGCTGGGGCCGCTGCCGATTGCCACGTCCATCGTAGCCAAACCGCCGTACGATCCGGTGAAAGGCTTCGCGCACATCGCATTGTTTGGCGGACCGCCATCGGTGCTTGCCGTGCATCCATCGATACCTGCCAGCGACATCCGGCAATTTATTGCGCTGGCAAAATCACCGCGCAATGCCATCAACTACGGCACGGCGGGCAACGGCAGCACTGGGCAGTTACTGGCCGAATTGTTCAAGCAAAAATCCGGCGCGCAGATGCAGCACATCGCCTACAAAGGCGCGAGCAACGCCGTGGTGGATGTGATTGCCGGACACATCCAGGCCCTCTCCACCACGCTAACCACCACCAGCGCGGCAATGCGCTCGCGGCGTGTGCGCGCCCTCGCCATCAGCTCGGCTGCACGGCTGCCGGATTTCCCGGCAGTGCCAACCTTCCACGAGTCGGGCTATCCCGAGCTGGTTGCCGCCGTGTGGTTTTCGCTATCCGCGCCGCCCGGCACCCCGGTGGAAATTGTCAATCGGATCAATGCCGATGTGCGGCGCATATTGAACCTGCCGGAGGTGCGCGAACGGTTGCGCCCTGAAGGCATCGAATCCAACCAACTGGATGCCAGTGCCTTTACGGAATTTGTTGCTGCGGAAGTGCAGCGCTGGAGGCCGCTGGTGCGCGCATCCGGCGCACGTCACGACTGACGGCCTTTTTCTGCCGCCGGTGGCTGATGTCAATTCCATGTCACCCTTAATCGTTCCGTTATATGGAACGCTGTTCTGTTTTATTGCAAAGCATGCGGATTCGCCCCTATAATTCCGTCGCTGCATTTTACGCAGCGCAGCGTACGAGTCCCGCACCACGGAAATCAAGGCCATGAACCTCGCGGAGTTACAAGGACAAGGTGCGTGGGTGTTGATGCTGATCGTGTTCGCACTGGGGGCGAAGCACGGCATCGATCCCGATCATCTCGCCACCATAGACGGGCTTACTCGCGCTAATGCGCAGCGTCGGCCGCGCCTGGCGCGCTGGTCGGGGTGTTTATTTTCGCTGGGACACGGTTTCGTGGTCACGGTGGTGGCAGCTCTGGTGGCAACGCTATCGGGCGGATTGTCCGCACCGGTTTGGCTGGAACATCTCGGTGCATGGATATCAATCGTATTTCTTGCGGCGATCGGCGCAGGCAATCTTGCCGCTGTGTGGCGTACGCCGCACGACAAAGTGGTACGCGGCATGGGCCTGCGCGCGCACGGCCTTGCTCACATTGCACGCTTCGCACGTTTTGCGCGCACCGATCACCCAATGGTGATTGCGTCGGTCGGCGCACTGTTTGCGCTCTCCATCGACACCTGGAGTCAGGCGGCGCTGTTTTCGCTGGCCGGACAACAAATGGCAGGCTGGACGTTTTCCGTCATGCTCGGCGTGGTATTCACCATGGGCATGATGGCCGCCGATGGCGTCAACGGCTGGTGGGTCGCGCACCTGTTGGCCAAGGCAGATCGCCGCGCACGGGTGGCCTCGCGCGTGATGAGTCTTGTCATCGGCGTGCTGAGTATTGCTATTGCCGCGCTGGGTGTTGCGCGCTACTTCCACCCCGGCATCGGTGCGAATCTGGAATACGCCAGTGCTTACCTCAGCATCGCCATTGTCGCGCTGCTGCTGGCCAGTTTTGCGGTAGCCGTGCGCGTCACCGAACAGCGCGGCGCAGTGCAATGACCACGCCGGGCCGCGCGGCGCCCAAGGTATCTAAGGTATAAGCTACGTATGGCGCGCACCGTCGCAACACGCACCAGCCTGTCGTCAGTCAACAATGCGCTGCGTCTGCTCAAGGTGTTTTCGGACCAGGAATCCGAAATCGGCATCAGTGATCTCGCGCGGCGCGTGAGTCTGGCAAAAAGCACGGTGCATCGCCTCGCGTCCTCGTTGGTCGAACAAGGCATGCTCGAACAAACCGAAAAAGACGGCAAATACCGTCTCGGCCTCGCGCTGTTTGAATTGGGCGCGCTGGTACGCCGCAAGATGGATGTCACCACCGAGGCGCGCCCCTATTTAAAAGAACTGTCGGAACGCACCAGCGAAACCGTGCAACTTGCGGTGCTCGATCAAACGGCAGCACTGTATATCAACGTGATCGAAAGCCACCGCGCCTTGCGCATGAGCTATCGCGTCGGCACGCGCGCGCCGTTGCATTGCACGGCAGTCGGCAAGGTGTTGCTCGCGCACGCTGCCGCGCAAACCTTTGATGCGACCGTGACACTGGGACTGATCGCATTGACCGAAAACACGATTACCGCGCCCGCGAAACTTCGCCAGGAGCTAACGCTCATCGCGCAGCGCGGCTACGCGCTGGAGGACGAAGAAGCCGAAGCCGGACTCAGTGGCGTGGCGGCAGTGATACAGGATTTTTCGGGGTTGGCTATTGCCGCCATCGGTATTTCCGGCCCGACGCATCGCATGGCGAAAAAGGTGGTGTTAAGTTATGCGCGCGATCTGGTGCAGGTTGCCGGCGCGGTGTCGCAACGCCTGGGTTATCAGGCACCGCTGCTCTCGCGGCGCGCGTAGCACCCGATAAGCACCAGCACCCATAGCCCCGATGGCACAGCAACCCCCAACCGATAAGCCCGCCGGTCACTCCATGACCGATCATCAGTACGGCTCGGACTACGAACACAGCCACGATGGCCTGGAGGCCGACCACGACCACGACAATTACACCAGCGACGGCTCGCTGGAAAACAACCCGATCTGGATCGCCGACCATGTCACGCTGGTCAGCGTGGGCATGGATATCGGCTCGTCGGGCACGCAGGTGGTGTTTTCCAAAATGAACCTGCGCCGCTTCGGCGAGGATTTGTCCAGCCGCTATTACGTGGTATCGCGCGAGACGCTGTATCAATCGCCGGTGGCGCTGACACCCTATCGCAGCGAAGAACTGATCGACGACGCGGCGCTCGGCGAGATCATCGACGCCGCCTACGCGGCAGCGAAGCTGCACCCGGACGACATCGACACCGGCGTGGTTATCCTCACCGGCGAAGCGTTGCGGCGCGAAAACGCTGCGGCCATCGGCGGCATCCTTGCCGAACAGGGCGGCGAATTTGTGTGCGCCACGGCGGGCCACCACATGGAGGCGACGCTCGCCGCGTACGGCTCCGGTGCGGCGCGCGCCTCACACGACTCCGGCAAACGTATCCTCAACATCGACATCGGCGGCGGCACCACCAAGCTCGCACTGGTGGATGGCGGCAAGGTGCTGGCCACTGCCGCCATTCATATCGGCGGGCGGCTGCAAGTGGTGGATGCTGAAAACCACATCACCCGGCTCGATCCGGCGGGCCAATACCATGCGCGTCAGGCGGGTTTTACCTGGGCGCGTGGCGATGCCGTCACCAGCGGGGAGATGGATCGCGTTGCCGAAACCATGGCGGACACGCTGGTCACTGCACTGACCGCGCAACCCCTGCCGCATGACATCGAACATTTGTATCTCACCGAACCGCTGCGTGATTTCGGCAACATCGGCGGCATCATGTTCTCCGGCGGCGTAGGTGAGTATGTGTATCAGCGCGAGGAACGCGATTTCGGCGACATGGGCCGCCGCCTGGGATTGGCGATGCGCCGCCGCGTGGATTCCGGCGCGCTGCCGTGGTCGCTACTACCTGCGGGTGAATGCATGCGCGCCACTGCGCTGGGGGCCTCTGAATACAGCGTGCAATTGAGCGGCAACACCACCTATATTTCCAGCCCCGGTGTGTTGCTGCCGCGACGCAACTTGCAAGTGCTGCAACCGGCATTCGAGTTTCAGGAACACATCGACGCCGATGCGCTGGCAAAAGCCATCCGCGACCATTTCGTTGCCTTCGACCGGGCTGAAGGCGAAGGCGAGGCCGCGCTCGCGTTTCGCTGGACGGGCGCGCCCTCTTACGAACGCATTGCGGCGTTTGCCAATGGAATCGTGCGCGGCATGCCCAACACCATCACCAGCGGCGCACCGCTGTTTATCATGCTCGATGGCGATATCGCGCAAACGCTGGGCGCGATTCTGCGTGAAGAACTGGACATCACCAACGACATTCTGGTGATCGATTGCGTCACGCTACAGGATTTCGACTACATCGATCTGGGCCGCGTGCGCCTGCCCTCGCAAACCGTGCCGGTGACGATCAAGTCACTGGTGTTCAGCGAAGACCCGCGTGCGCCGGATGGCCGCCAGCATCTGGAACAGGTGCCCACCTCCTACAAGGCGGTGCAGGCACATAGTCACTCCCATGGTCACTCACACTCGCACATGGGCGCGCATGGACATACACATGCCCACGGGTCGCTTCACCACCATCATCACGGCCACTCGCACTCCCACGACCACGAACCCGACAGCGGCACACCCGGCTTCTGGCAACGCTTCGATCTCAAGTGGTTGATTTTCGGCGCGTGCGTGGCGCTCGTGGCGTGGCTGGCGCTGGTGCCGCTGGGCTTTTTGATCTGGCAGAGTTTCTTCTCGCCGGAAACGGCGTCCGTCCCCGCTAAATTCACACTCGATAATTACAAGGTCGCGTATTCGAGCGTCCAGACGTTGCACCTGTTCATCAACTCGACGCAGTTCGCCGCCGGCGCGGCGCTGTTTGCGTTTCTGATCGGCACTTTTCTCGCGTGGGTGAACGAGCGCACCAACACGCCGTTCAAGTCACTGTTCTTCGGGCTGTCGATTATCCCGCTCATCATCCCCAGCATTCTGTTCACGGTATCGTGGATACTGCTGGCCAGCCCCAAGATCGGCATCCTCAACCACGTGCTGCAAGGCTGGTTCGGCACCGACCATGTGTTTTTCAACATTTACTCGATGGCGGGCATGATCTGGGTGGACGGCCTGCACTATTCGCCGGTGGCGTTTCTGCTGATGACCGCGGCGTTTCGTTCGATGGATCCGTCGCTCGAAGAATCCGCGCTGATGAGCGGCGCCTCGGTGATGCAGATCGCGTACCGCATTACGCTGAAGCTCGCGTGGCCC
>JANPOH010000199.1:0-3583 GCA_031427895.1 Betaproteobacteria bacterium | reverse complement strand
TAGCGCTTCACCGAAGCGCATGCAAGCACCTGTGATTGGCCGTGCGATTGGCCGGTGTAGCGAGGCAGCCATTCTGCTACACTGATATTCAATTATAGTATGTAAGTATCTGTTTTTTATAAAGTTTTTTAAAAAAATCATGTCAGGCGAAGACCTTTCCCGATTACGCATTGAGCGCGGCGCCGCGTCCACGTCGCGCCGCCGCGGGCGCTTTGGTGGATTTGGCGGATGGCTGCTGCTGACCGCGGTGCTGGCGTGCGGCGCGGCGGCGTATTTTTATGTCAGCAGCCGCGCGGCGATTGCGGTGGAGGTTGCCGTGGTGACGCAGGCTTATCCCTCGCAGGCGCACACGCAGTTGAACGCCACCGGCTACGTGGTGGCGCAACGCAAAGCCGCCGTGGCCTCGAAGGCGACCGGGCGGCTGGAATGGCTGGGCGTGCGCGAAGGCAGCGTGGTGCGCGAGGGCGAGGTGCTGGCGCGGCTGGAAAACAGGGATGTGGTGGCCGCCTTGCAACAGGCGCAGGCCACGGTCAGCTTGTCGCGGGCGAATCTGGAACAGGGTGAAGCGGAGTTTCGCGACGCGCAGCGCGCGCTGGAGCGGTCGAGCGATTTGCTGAAGAAAAATTTTGTCTCGGCTGCCGCGCACGATGTGGCGGTGGCGCGCCACGAAAAAGCGCGCGCCGCCATCGCCGGACTCAAGGCGTCGATCGCGGTATCGCAGGCCAATGTGCGCTCGGCGCAGGTGGGGGTGGACCAGACGTTGATCCGCGCGCCGTTCGATGGCGTGGTGCTGACCAAAAACGCCAATGTCGGCGATGTGATCACGCCGTTTTCGTCGGCCAGCGGTTCGCAGGCGGCGGTGGTGACGATGGCGGACATGAGCACGCTCGAAGTTGAAGCCGATGTCTCCGAAGCCAGCGTAGGCAAGGTCAAGATCGATCAGCCATGCGAGATACAACTCGATGCGCTGCCGGGCGAGCGCTTTCGCGGCAGCGTCGCGCGCACCGTGCCGACGGTGGATCGCGCCAAGGCGACGGTGAATGTCAAAGTGCGTTTTATCGACAAGGATGCGCGCATCCTGCCGGAGATGAGCGCCAAGGTGGCGTTTCTGTCGCAGGCGATGCCCGACGGCGAGCGCGCGCCGCGCACCGTGGTGGCGCCGTCCGCGATCGCCGAGCGTGACGGGCGCCGCGTGGTCTATGTCGTGCGCGACGGCAAGGCGGTGGAAACCGCCCTTCAAACCGGCGCCTTGTACGGCGCGGCGCTGGAAGTCAAACAGGGCCTGAAACCCGGCGACAAAATCGTCCTCAAACCGTCCGCGCGGCTGCGCGATGGCATGGCGGTTGCCGTGGCGGCGAAGTAGGCGCGCCGGTGCCGGACAACCCCGCCGCTCTGGCGCAGCCGGTGGTCGAGATACGCCACCTCGCCAAGGCGTATCACCGGGGCGGGCAGACGGTGCCGGTGCTGACCGATATCACGCTGGATATCGCACGCGGTGAATTCACCGCGTTGATGGGGCCGTCGGGTTCCGGCAAGAGCACGCTGCTGAATCTGATCGCCGGCATCGACAAGCCCGATCACGGTCTGCTGCGCGTGGGCGGCCTGGACATCGCCGAGCTGACCGAGGGCGAGCTGGCGGACTGGCGCTCGCGTAACGTCGGCTTTATTTTCCAGTTCTACAACCTGATGCCGGTGTTGAGCGCTTACGAAAACGTGGAGCTGCCGCTGACGCTCACGAACCTGTCGCGCGCCGAGCGCCGCGAGCGCGTGGAACTCACGCTGTCGATGGTGGGGTTGTCCGACCGCATGGATCATTACCCTTCCGAGCTTTCCGGCGGTCAGCAGCAGCGGGTGGCCATCGCCCGCGCCATCATCGCCGATCCGGTGCTGATCGTGGCCGACGAACCCACCGGCGACCTTGATCGCCAATCGGCGGCGGATATTCTGGCAATGCTGCAACGCCTCAATGCGGAACTCGGCACCACCATCATCATGGTCACGCACGACGCGCATGCGGCCAAAACGGCGCGGCGGTTGATCCATCTGGAAAAAGGCGAGTTGCTGCCGGAGCCCATTTCTGCGTAACACCCGTGTAACGCCGCGCAATGATATGCATGCACTAAAACTGATACTCAGGAACGCGCTGCGTCACAAGATACGCACCGGGCTGACCGTGTTCGGCCTGTTGATCGCCGTGCTGGCGTATGGCTTGTTGCAGACGGTGGTCGATGCCTGGTACGCCGGGGCGGACGCCGCCTCGAAAACACGGCTGATTACGCGCAGCGCCATATCGCTGGTGTTTCAGTTGCCGGTGAGTTACGAATCGCGCATACGCGCCGTCGATGGCGTGTCGGCGGTGGCGCGCTCCACGTGGTTCGGCGGCATTTACCAAGAGCCGAAAAATTTCTTTCCGCAGTTCGCGGTAAGCGCGAATTATCTGGATCTGTATACGGAGTTTATTTTGCCGGACGATGAGCGCCAGACGTGGGCGCGTGACCGCAAGGGCGCGCTGGTGGGCCGCCAACTGGCGGATCAATACGGCTTCAAGGTCGGCGATGTGATACCGCTGCGCGGTGCTATTTACCCCGGCGACTGGCAATTCGTGGTGCGCGGCATTTTCGACGGCGCCGACGACGGCAAGATCACGCGCCAGATGTTGTTTCATTGGGAATATCTCAACGAATGGTTGCGTCAGCGCCCGGGCCGCCGTGCCGACCAGGTGGGGGTGTATATCATCGGCATCGATGCGCCGGAGCGCGCCGCCGGGATCGCGCGCGCGGTGGATGCCCAGTTTCAGAATTCCGTGGCCGAAACGTTGACCGAAACGGAGCAGGCGTTTCAGTTGTCGTTTGTGTCGATGTCGAATGAAATCATCGCGGCGATCAGGGTGGTTTCCTATGTGGTGATACTTATCATCATGGCGGTGATGGCCAACACCATGGCGATGAGCGCGCGCGAACGCAGCGCTGAATACGCCACGCTGAAAGCGCTGGGGTTCGGACCGGGTTTCGTGGCGATGCTGATTTTCGGCGAGTCGCTGGCGATTGCCGCCGTCGGCGGGGGCATGGGCTTGTGGTTGACGCCTTATGTGGCGACGGTCTTCAAGCAGGCGGTGGGCGGCATATTCCCGATATTCGCGGTGTCGCAAACCACGGTGATCGCGCAGGCGTTGTGCGCGCTGGCGGTGGGGGTGGCGGCCGCTATCGTGCCGGCGGTGCAGGCCTCGCGCGTGCGTATCGTCGATGGTTTGCGGGCGGTCGGGTAGAGCCTGAGTCAGGGAGATCGGCGCCGTGGCGATACCGCTGAACTATATCGCGCGCAATCTGTGGTCGCGCCGCTTGACCACGGCGCTGACCGCGGGCGGGCTGGCGCTGGTGGTGTTCGTATTCGCTACTGTGCTGATGCTGGACGAAGGCTTAAAGCGCACGCTCGTCACCACCGGCGAGTGGGACAACGTGGTGATTATCCGCAAGGGCGCGGAGAACGAAATTCAAAGCGGCATCGTCTCGTGGGAAATCTTGGCGAAGGTCTGAAAATTGCCACAGACATTCTTGATTCCGGCCGAATCGCAGTCGCCTTTCAG
>JANPOH010000198.1:0-2984 GCA_031427895.1 Betaproteobacteria bacterium | reverse complement strand
AAACAAGATTATATCGCTGCTGGTCCTTGTCACTGCTACGTTGTGGACGGCCTACGCTGGCGCGCAGGGTTCCCAAGGTCTTAAGGCAGATGCGCCGGATCGCTACACCGTGCAAAGCGGAGACACGCTGTGGGGTATATCGGGGCGTTATCTCGAAAAGCCCTGGAACTGGCCGCAGTTGTGGAATATGAACCGTGAGCAGGTGCGTAACCCGCATCGTATTTTCCCCGGCGATGTGCTGGTGTTGGACCGCGCCACCGGACGTCTGAGCGTGGACACCGTCAAACTCTCGCCGAGCGTGCGCCGAGAAGATCTCGCGCGAGCGGTGCCCACCATACAGCCTTCCGCGATCAACGCTTTTCTTTCGAAGCCGATGATCGTCGGCGAAAACGAACTGGAAAGCGCGCCGCGCATCATGGCCACCGAAGAAAGCCGTGTCACCATCGGCGCGGGGAGTATCGCCTTCGCCACGGGGCTGACCAAAGATAAAGGCTTGGACTGGCAGATCTATCGCCGCGGCGACAAGCTGATTGATCCGGATACCGGCGCCACTCTCGGTTATATGGCGCTGCACTTGGGCGAAGCGCGTGTGCGTCAGTTCGGCGATATCAGCCGCATTGAAATTATCAAGTCCACGCAGGAAATATACACCGATGACCGCTTGGTTCCGGTGGGCAAATCGATTCCGCAATTCGCCTACGTGCCGCGCTCGCCCACGACGAAAGTGCAGGGGCGCGTGGTGGCGCTGCATGACAATCTGTGGGAGACGGGAAAATATTTCGTAGTGGCGCTGTCGAAGGGCGCCAAAGACGGCATTGAAGTGGGCCATGTGCTCGGGCTGCACCGTAACCAGACGGCCGCTCGCTATGACACCCGTACCAGCCCTCTGTTCGGCCGCCAGGGCCCGTCCGGCAGCGATGCCCGGCGCACGTTTTATGAATCCCGTCTCACGCCGCGTGACGGCCCCATTTATCCCGTCACCACGGCGGTCAATGAAGGCGATCTCGCGAATCTTCCCGATGAGCGCTACGGGCTGGTGATGGTGTTCCGCACATTTGACAAGGTGTCGTTTGCGCTGGTCATGGAGTCGAGCCGCCCCGTCTCCATTCTGGACGCTGTAAGCACGCCCTGATCGTTTGGCGCAGGGCCGCCGACTCGCGCGCGGTTCTGCCTGGTCATTTTCGCGTTTATGCCGCTCGCGCTGGATTTAGAGGCTTGGCTGCGGCTGAGTCTGACGCTGGGTTTAAGCGGCGAATCTTTTCGTAGATTGCTTTCCGCTTTTGGCGGGCCCGAGCCGGTGCTGGGCGCGAGCCGTTCGGCACTGGCCGCCGTGGTCAGCGGCAAAGTCGCCGATGCCATCCTCGATGGCCGGCTGCACGGCGAACTTGCCGCCGTCGAAGCCTGGCTTGCCGACGCAAATAATCATGTGGTGACGCTGGCCGATGCGGAATACCCGCAGGCTCTGTTGCATACCGCCGATCCGCCTCCGCTGCTGTATGTAAAAGGCCGTTGCGAACTGCTCAATCAACCCGCCATCGCTGTCGTCGGTAGCCGCAATGCCACCGCGCAAGGCAAACTCACGTCGGAATCGTTCGCGACGGCGCTGAGTAACGCGGGGCTGTGCGTGGTGAGCGGACTGGCGCTGGGCGTGGACACCGCCGCACATCGTGGCGGGCTGGCCGGATTGTCATCCACCATCGCCATCGTCGGCACCGGCCTGGATAAAGTGTATCCCGCTCGCAACCGCGATCTGGCGCACGCTATCGCGGAGAAGGGTGCGATCCTTTCCGAGTTTGCCTTGGGCACGCCGCCGCTGGCGGCGAACTTTCCGCGCCGCAACCGGCTGATCAGTGGCATAACGCGCGGCTGCCTGGTGGTTGAGGCGGCTCTGTCGAGCGGCTCGTTGATTACCGCGCGCCTGAGTAATGAGTTGGGCAAAGACGTATTTGCGATTCCCGGCTCGATCCACTCCACGCTGTCCAAGGGGTGCCACGTACTGATTAAACAAGGCGCCAAGTTGGTGGACGATGTCGCAGATATCCTTGGCGAGCTGCGCCTGCCGGTGCCGGCCAGTGCCGGCAGTAAGTCTGACGACGGTGTAGCAAGCCCGGCAATCCACCCGCTGCTTGCCCACATGGCTTATGACCCGTGCGATATCGACACCCTGGCTGGCCGCGCGGGATTGCCAGTTCACGAGGTCAGCGTGGCGCTAATCGAACTGGAGTTAAGCGGGGCGGTCGCCAGCTTGGCCGGCGGGCTGTGGCAGCGTATTTCGTAAGTATTTGTTTTTATTGGTATTAGTTCGTGTACTAATTCCTCGTTTTACCAGCCCGTGACGTTTGGCGCTTGCGCTTCTTCCCGGTTTGTTCTTATTATCTGCGCCTCTTTTTACGCCGTTTACTTAAGTTACCCCCACGGCGAACGACTTATTCCGCGCAAGTGCCCATAAAAAATCATGTCCAAACAACTTATTATTGCTGAAAAGCCCTCGGTGGCCAGCGATATCGCGCGCGTACTGGGCGGCTTCAAGCGCCACGACGATTATTTCGAGAGCGACGACTTTGTGTTGTCTTCCGCCGTCGGCCATCTGGTGCAGATCGCCGTGCCGGACGAATTCGAGGTCAAGCGCGGCAAGTGGTCGTTTGCCAACCTGCCGGTTATACCGCCGTATTTTGATTTGCTGCCGATCGAAAAATCCGAGGCACGATTAAAGCTCCTGACCAAGCTGCTTAAACGCAAAGATGTGACCGGCGTAATCAATGCCTGCGACGCGGGCCGCGAAGGTGAATTAATTTTCCGTTACATCGCCAGCCACGCAGGCAGCAAGAAACCGGTGAAGCGCCTGTGGCTGCAATCGATGACCGCCGGCTCGATCAAGGACGGCTTCAAGCACCTGCGCACCGACGAAGAAATGCTACCGCTGGCCGACGCCGCGATTTGCCGCAGTGAAGCCGACTGGCTGGTGGGCATCAACGGCACGCGCG
>JANPOH010000197.1:0-6036 GCA_031427895.1 Betaproteobacteria bacterium | reverse complement strand
GGCCATCCACGCCGCGCAAGCCCGCTACGACGCGCTGCTGGCCGCCATGGCGCTGTGCGACGAGCGCGAAACCGTGGATGACAGTGATGCCGCGGCACTGGCCGCGCGCCGGGACGCCATTGAGCATCTTCCGCCCGCGTGGAAAGCCAAAATAGACGCGCGCTTTGCCGGCACGACGGGAAAAGCGGGCGAAGCGCTGCCGGACACCCTGCTGAATCTTGAAGTCGCGTGCGGCATCGAAAGCCCGGAAGCGTTTCACGCCGCGCGGCAGCGTCTGAAAATACTTGCGCTGAAAAACGCCATGGAGGGCCGTCAGACTGCCGCCACCACGCCCGCCGACATCGAACGCTGGCTGCTCGACGCGGCCGCATGCCCCCGCCCCGATGATGTGTCACGCGAGCGGCTGGCGAAAATCATTACGGCGGTGCGGAACCGGCGAATGGTGTAGGGATTCGTTCTTGAGATCGCGCGCCGGAAGCGCGAGACGGCTACCAAGGCCGTAGTGCCCATGGATTTCCGCAGCTTGCCGTCAATTTTTTGCGTGGCGGTCCCGCGCCAGCAGCGCAAGCCCGCTGCCGACCGACACAAACTCGTCGCCCGTGACAATTTTTTTCGTGCCGAAGCGTGTCGCAAAGCGCCGGCGGATCAACGGCACGAATGAGGTGCCGCCGGTCATGAACACCACTGTGATATCGTCCTCGGTCATTTTGGCCTGCGCCAGCGCATCGCTGCACGCGGCGTCGATGGCGGCGACATCGGGTGCGATCCATTGTTCAAAATCACTGCGATCCACCACGCAGTGCAAATCGATCGGCCCCTGTTTAAACGTAAGCATCGCCTGATCCGACAGGGACAAAGCCGTTTTGCACTGGTTCACGGCCTGATACAAATGAAAACCGAGTTCGTATTCGAGAAACAGCCGTAACCGCGCGATTTTTTCCGGGCTGTCACTGACCAATTCTATTTTTTGCAGATCGCGCAGCACAGCGGGCCGCTTCAGAAAGGAAAGTTGGTGCCAATGCTCGAACTCGAAATAAATCCACTTCGGCACGTCCAGCCATTTGTCTTCGGGGCGAAACCGGCTGCCCTTGCCGAACGCCGGCGCGATCACTTTGTCGATGATGCGAAAATCCAGCGTGTCGCCCGCGACACCCACGCCGGCGTGGGCGAGCGATTGTGTTTTCCCGCCGCGCGGATCGAATTTAACGATGGAAAAATCGCTGGTGCCGCCGCCAAAATCGGCGACCAGAACGGTAGCGGGTTCGGTCAACCGGCGCGCAAAAAAATACGCCGCGGCTTCGGGCTCCAGCGCCAGATCAATGCGCGCAAAGCCCGCTTGCGAAAAGGCGTTGCGTAAGCGCGTTTCGGCCAGCGCATTGCCCGCGGCGCCGGCGCCGCCCGCAAACGTGACCGGACGCCCCACCGTGATCGCGCGTGAAAAATCCATCGCGCGCTCGGGCCACTGCCCCGCCTGCACCAGGCCGCGCAGAAAATCCGCCACCAGTTGCTCCAGCGTGAGTTCGCGGCCGTGAATGGTTGATTTGGAAAACGATTTGCTTGCAAGGAAGGTCTTGATCGATTGAATCAGCCGCGCGTCTTCGCCGTGCCGCAGAAACGCTTCAATCGCCGCCGGGCCGCAATACGCCCTGCTCCGCGGATGCAGGCTGTCGGCATCTTCGCTGACGTAACACAGTATCGAACGAAACGCGGCCAGCGGCCCTTGTGCCGACGGATACATCAGCGTGCGGGTGTTGCCCGCGTTATCCGCCAGCGCTACAACAGTGTTGGTGGTGCCGAAGTCGATGCCGATAAATAACGTTTCGTCCAACGCAAGGTGAGTCGGCATTTACACGCTGCCGCGGTCGAACGGCCTGAAGCAGGTGCTGTTGCGCACGGTAATGCGTGCGACGGGTTTTCTGGATGCCATGATTGCCTGCCTGAAAAAGTTGCTCGACGCTGATCGCCGGTCAGGCGCGGCAGGCCAAGGTTAGAGGATGAGCCCAAGGTGGGTTGCACCATCTTTGCTTCTGCCGCACGCGGGCGTTGCGCCGTGCGCGCCCCCTGCCTCCAGTCCCATAAAAAACAAACTCGCGCCGCGCGCGAGTTTTGGGAACGACAAAGTAATGTAACTAGTTGTTTTTAAATGATAATTTAACGACCCTTGAAGACCGGCTTGCGCTTCTCCATGAACGCGGTCTGGCCTTCCTTGTAGTCTTCACTGGCGAAGCAGTCGTTGACCATTTTTTCGCATGCCGCCAGATCGCGTTGGTCGTCATCCTTGGCGTATTCGATCAGCGAACGCTTGATCGCCGCGAGCGTCAGCGGCGCGTTGCGGCCGATGGTATCGGCGTATTCGCGGGTGAATTTTTCGAGTTCGCCCGCCGGCACCATGCGGTTGATTAAGCCCATGGTCAGCGCTTCCTGCGCGGTGAACTGGCGCGCGGTGAAGAAAATTTCCGCCGTGAACTGCGGGCCGACCAGATCCGTCAGGCGCTTCACGCCGGGATAGCGATAGCCCAGACCGAGCTTGCCGGCGGGCACGCCGAATTTGGAATCATCCGAAGCGATACGGATGTCGCAGTTGGTGGCGGTGGCCGCGCCGCCGCCGATGCAATAACCGCGAATCATGGCGATGGTGGGCTTGGGGCAATTGCGGATCGCTTCGGCGGCGAAGTCCGAGGTGCGGTTGTATTCCGCCACCGCGTCGGCGCTGGAGCGGCGCTCCTTGAATTGCGAAATGTCCGCGCCGGACACAAACGCTTTTTCGCCCGCGCCCTTGAGAATAATGACCCGCACGTCCGGGTCTTTGTTGAAGGCGTCAAAGGCCATCGGCACCGACTGCCACATTTCCATCGATACCGCGTTGTGTTTTTCAGGATTGTTGAACACGATCCAGCCGATGTGGCCTTCTTTGATCGCCAGCAGTTTTTCGGTCAGCGTGGGATAGGTGGTTCCGGGTTGGTTCATGGTCGAGGCTCGCTTGAGATTGAAATTCGGGAGTGTGCGCGGCGTTCGCAGTGCGCGGCTGGTCTTAGTGTATTTTATTCGTCAGGTGCGGCGGTAGCGGCAGTGACATCACTTCGATGCCTTCGTCGCGCAGCGACGCCACGTCATGCGGCGATGCGGTGCCGCGAATGTGGCGCGCGGGCGCTTCGTTGTAGTGAATCTTGCGCGCCTCTTCGGGGAGACGATTGCCGACGTCTTCGGTGTTCTTGACGATATGCTCAATCACCTTCGCCACGATTTCCGGCGGCACATTAGCGTATTGATGCGGCACGCTGACACTGGCGGAAGGCTGTTTTTCACGCACCGGGGTTTCCACCGCGCCGGTGTTGACGTAAGACGCGCTGGGACGCCGCACCACATTGCCGCTGTTGCACATCGGGCACAACAGCAGCTTGCCGGTGAGCTGCGTATCGTAATCGCCCGCCGAGCCGAACCACCCTTCAAAGCGGTGGGCGTTTTCACACTCAAGGTCGTAAACAATCATGGTCAGACGCCTGCGTCGCTGCGCTGTTTTGCGTAAAAGGAAAGAAAAATCACGATATTAGCGGCCATCATTAGCAGCCATTACCGGCGACCGCCATTATAACAGCGTGCAACAGTGAGAATGGCGTTGCACGGCTCGCTAACCACACGCCACGGCAAACACGTCTTTCACGTCTTTCGGCAACTGCGATTCCCGCCACGATGCGCCGTTGTCGGCGGTGGCGAACACCTGCCCGCACCGCGACACGCAGCACACCGTCGCCGGATCGCGCAGATGCACCGCCGAGGACATCATGGTGGCGTTGGCGGTGAAGCCGTGATCGATGCGCCGCCAGGAGTCGCCCACGTCATCACTGCGATACAGCGACCCCACCTTGCCGCGCGAGGATTCGGACAAGCACGCATACATCACGCGCGCATCGTGCGGCGACACCATTACGTCGCGGCAATAGGTCATCGGCGAATAACGGCCCACTTCGATATCGCGCCATGATGTGCCGCGGTCGGCGCTGCGGAATATGCCCATGCGTACGGCGAGGAATGGGTTGCCGGAACTCGCCGCGCTGACGGTAATGGCGTGCGAATCGAGCATGCCCGATGCGTCGGTGCTGCTGCCGAGACGGCTTTTCAGATGCGGCTGATCGGCCAGCCGGATCAGCGGCTCCGAAATATCCGCCCACGTGTCGCCGCCATCGGTGCTGCGAAGCACCCCGCTGACTTCGAGCGAAGCGTACAGATCATCCGGGCGCCCGGCGTCGGCGGCGATGCCGATGGTGCGCGTGGGAAAATCCATCGGACAGTGTCCCGAATCAAACGCGCCCGGCAGCTTGACCCAGTTATCACCGCCGTCTTCGCTGCGGTACATGCCCACTGGCGCGGCGCCGGCATACATCACCCGCGGGCGCGTCGGATGAAACACCAGCGACCAGATGACGATGCCGCGCTCGGGAAATCCCAGCCGCTCCCAGGTATCGCCGCCGTCGGTGCTGCGATAGGGGCCGTCCTGCGTGCCGGCGTAAATCACGTCGCGCTGTTTCGGGTGAAACACGATCACGCGCGCTTCGACGTTTTCGGGCAGGCCGTCGCTCAATGCCTGCCACGGAGACTGAATAAAATCATCGTCCAGTGTCTTGCGAAAAAAACCGCCGAGATAGCGCGTGCCATTCTTCAAATTAAAATAAGCGCCGCCGGCAAGGACGCGCGTGGGGTGTGAATCAGGCATGATGGCTGTTGCTCCTATGGCGGTATCTATTATGGTTTTGAGTTTGCGGTGCATTTACAAAACCAAGTCTAGTAGCGCCACTGCCGAGTGGTCAAGCGCATGCCGCTGCATTGACGCGAGCAGCGCAACTGCTTGCAGTGGCCGCATCATGAATCGTTCAACGTTATGCGCTCTCGCTTTGAGTATGCCGTGGCCCGTGATCGCGCAAGCGCAGCCGGCAAGCCCCGTCCTCTATCCAACCCACCCTGTTCGTCTGATCGTGCCCTTCCCGCCCGGCGGCACCATCGACATGGTGGGACGCATGGCGGCGCAAGGCTTAAGCGAGCGTGTCGGGCAGGCCGTGGTGGTCGATAATCGCGGCGGCGCGGATATGGTCACCAAATCAGCTCCCGATGGTTACACGCTGTGTCTGTGCAGCGCCGGGGCGATGATCAGCAGCCCCTTGCTGGCGGCCAAGTCGCCGTACGACACGCAACGCGATTTCGCGCCGGTCACCGCCGTTGCCACCGCGCCCTATCTGCTGCTCGCGCGCAACGGCGGCAGCCTGACCTCGATCAACGCGTTGCTGGCGGCGGCAAAACAAAAGCCAGGTACGCTCAACTACGGCTCGGCAGGCACGGGAGCACCTCGCATCTGGCCGCGGCGATGTTCACGTCGATGTTCACGTCGATGGCGGGCATCAACGTGGTGCATGTGCCGTACAAAGGCAGCGCGCCCGCCGCGACGGATCTCTTCGGCGGACAAATTCAGTTCGTGTTTGAAGCCATCGGCGCAGGCACGCAATACGCTAAAACGGGGCGGCTGCGCGCGCTGGGCGTATCAACGCTAAAGCGCGCCATCACGTTGCCTGAAATCCCCACCATCAGCGAGCAGGGCGTCGTCGGCTATGAGATGAGCACCTGGCATTCCGTTACCGCGCCGCGCGGCACGCCGGCGGCCATCATCGACCGCCTGTAGGGAATTACAGTTTATACTTTATAATCAAGTACTTAATGTATATGGTTGACCATACCCTTATTCAGACACCCAGCCTGACCGCAATGCCGGCCTCAACTCAGTCATGAATCGGATTGAAAAAAGGGCAGCGCGGCGGCAGTAGCTTGCCGACCGGCGCCGCGCACTGCCTCGCTTCAGTCGCGCTGGACTCGCTACAGTGGCAGCGGCAGTTGCGTGTCGAACACCTCGGTGGCAAGCCCGACCTCATTCAGAATGCGGTCGAACTGGCGCGCCGCGCGCAGGCATGCGCGGCATGCCGGCGTAGATGATCGAATGCAACATCTTTTCCAGTTGCGGATTCGTTTCCTGCTGTCCGCCATGGTTGCCTC
>JANPOH010000196.1:0-2235 GCA_031427895.1 Betaproteobacteria bacterium | reverse complement strand
TTTGGACAGCGACATGAACAATTCGCCCGCGAGATGGCTGGGCGAACCTGGCGCGCCGGAGCCGTAACTCAATTTGCCCGGCGACTTGCGCGCGATGTCGATCAGCTCGCGCATGTTTTCCGCCGGCACGGACGGATGCACCGCCAGCACCGAAGGGATCGTGCCCAGCACCGCGATCATCGCGTAATCACGTAGCGCATCGTGCCCCGGCTTGGGGTACAGGTTCGGATTAATCACCAGCGGCGGCGCGCCCATCATCAGCGTGTGGCCGTCGGGCGGCGACTTGATGAGCAGATCGTGGCCGATTCTGCCGCCGGCGCCGGGGCGCGGGTCGACCACCACCTGCTGGCCGAGCGGCGGCGAAAGCTTGGCCGCCAGCCAGCGCCCGGCGAATTCGGTGCTGCCCAGATACGGCAGGATCATGCGCACCGGGCGTTGCGGATAGTTTTGCGCGATGGCTGGCGGCGCGAACGGCGCGGCGAGCCACACTGTGGCAAGTGTAATAACGATGCGGAATTTGCGGGTAGGCATGCGAACAATCTTATACTATGCGCGCTCTGTTTCAATACAAAGGATAACGCATGAAACTCCTCGGCTCCCCCGGCAGCCCCTACGCCCGCAAGGCGCGCATCGCCATGATTGAAAAACAAGTGTCCTGTGAATTCGTTGCCGATCGCCCCTCCGCGCCCGGCTCGCAAGTGCCTGTGCACAACCCGCTGGGCAAGGTGCCGGTGCTGGTGCGCGACGACGGCCGCGCGCTGTATGACTCGGTGGTGATCGTCGAATATTTCGATCATCTCGGCACGGGGCCGAATCTGGTGCCGGAAATATTCGAGGACCGCATCGAGGTGAAACGCCTCGAAGCGCTGGGCGACGGCCTCGCCGATTGCATCGTCGCGCTGACGCACGACTCGCGCTTTACGGATACATGCGATCAAAATGCCGACTGGTATCAAAAGCAACTCAAGAAAATCGAGCGCACGTTGGCCGCGCTGCAAAGCGAGATAGGCGCGAACGAATTCTGTTTCGGCAATGCCTTCGGCCTCGCGGATATTTGCGCGGGCACGGCGCTGGGCTACATGGATCGCGCGTACGCGAGCTACGATTGGCGGGGCAAACATCCGGGCCTGAAGCGTTACGCGGACATGTTGTTTGCGCGCGCGTCATTCGTCGAGACATTGCCGAAAGGCCCCTAAGTATATGTTTTCAAATAACACTTTATGCTCGGGCACAATGGCGGTGATCGCGGTGATCGCGGCGGCCGGCGGCGCCGATGCTCTCGCGCAAGGTAGTGCCTACCCCAACCGCCCGCTGCGCTTTATCGTGCCGTATGCGGCGGGCGGCAACGGCGACATTGTGTCGCGCATCATCGCGCAGAAACTGATTACGCAAATCGGGCAACAGATCGTGATCGACAATCGCGGCGGCGCGGGCGGCAATATCGGCGCGGAGCTGGCCGCGCGCGCGGCGCCCGACGGTTACAGCATCATGCTCGGCACCAATACCCATGTGATTAACATGAGCTTGTTCGCCAAACTGCCGTATGACATACAGCGCGACTTTGCACCGATTTCGCTGGCGACCTCGGCGCCGATGGTGCTGGTTATTCACCCCTCTCTGCCGGCGAAAACGGTGAAGGAATTCATCGCGCTGGCGAAGGCCCATCCGAATAAACTCAACTTCGGTACGGGGGGTAGCGGCAGTTCGGCGCATGTGATTACCGAGCTGTTCCGCTCCATGGCCGGCGTGCAACTCACGCACGTGGCGTACAAGGGCGTGGCGCAGGCGACCACCGACCTGATCGCCGGACAGATCCAGATGCAGTTCAACTCCACCTCGACCGCGCTCGCGCACATGCAGACGGGGCGCGTGCGCGCGCTGGCGATTTCGACCGCCACGCGCTCTGCCGCCGCACCGGGGTTGCCGACCATTGCTGAATCCGGCTTGCCGGGCTTTGATGCGAGCATCTGGCAGGGCGTGTTTGCGCCGGCAAAAACACCGGCGGACATCATCGCGCGCTTGAATCGTGAGATCGTTGCCGTGCTCGGCGCGAGCGATATCAAAGAGCAGTTGCGTGTGCAGGGTCTCGATACGTTGCCTTCGACGCCGGAACAGTTTGCAACGTTTGTGCGCGAGGAAATCACCAAGTGGGCGAAGGTGATAAAAGTCTCCGGCGCGAAGGCGGATTGAGACGCGAAACGCCTCTACTCGTCGTTCCCGCGCAGGCGGGAACCC
>JANPOH010000195.1:0-2894 GCA_031427895.1 Betaproteobacteria bacterium | reverse complement strand
CACCCAGTTCACCTATTTTCAGGAAGTCGGCGGTATCGCGTGCAAGCCCATCATGGGCGAAATCACTTACGGCCTTGAGCGGCTGGCGATGTACATTCAAGGCGTCGAGAGCGTATTCGATCTCCAATGGGCGCCCGGCATTACCTACCGCGATGTGTATCACCAGAACGAAGTCGAGCAATCCACCTACAACTTCGAGTACGCCAATGTTGACCTGCTGTTGCAGCAGTTCGGCCATTACGAATCAGAAGCGAAGCGATTGTTTGAAGCGGGCCTCGCGTTGCCGGGCTACGAAATGGTGATGAAGTGCTCGCACAGTTTTAACCTGCTCGACGCGCGCGGCGCGATTTCGGTGACGGAACGCGCGGCCTACATCGGTCGCGTGCGCGCCTTGTCGCGGGCAGCGGCGAACGCTTATTACCAATCGCGCAAAAAGCGCGGCTTTGAACGCGCCTCCGACGAGGCGGTGCAAGCATTTGTTTCTAAAGAAGAAATTGACGAGGTGATGGCCGTGCGTGCGGAGAGAAAACCATGACCACGCCGCTGCTGGTTGAGTTATTTACGGAAGAACTGCCGCCCAAAGCATTGCAGCGCCTGGGCGATGCATTCGCGGAGGGCATCGTGAGCGGGCTGCGTAAGGCACGCCTGGTTAGTGCGGACGCGAAACCGCGGGTGTTTGCCACCCCGCGCCGGCTGGCGGTGTTGATTCCCCATGTTTTGGCCAAGGCCGAGGATCGACTCGAAAGCAAAAAGTTGATGCCGGCCAAAGTGGCCTTTGACGCTGCGGGTAATCCGACGGCGGCTTTGACCAAGCGCCTGGAAAAAGACGGCGCGTCCGTCAGCCAACTGGAACGCAAAGCCGAGGGCGGCAACGAGTTTGTCTACCTTACGCAAACCGTGCCCGGCGTGACGCTAGCCGCCGGATTGCAAAGCGCGCTGGAAGAATCCATCGCCAAGCTGCCGATTCCCAAGGTGATGAGCTACCAGTTGGCAAACAGCCACGCCACGGTGCATTTTGTGCGTCCGGTGCATGGGTTGATTGCACTGCACGGCGCGGCGGTGATGGATGTGTCGGTGCTGGGCCTGAAAGCAGGCCGCGTGGCGCACGGCCACCGCTTCCTCGGCGCGCCCGATATGGAACTGAAAACCGCTGACGAGTACGAAGCGCGTCTGCTCAATGAAGGCAAAGTCATTGCCGCGTTTGACACGCGCCGCGCACGGATCAACGAGCAACTCAAGGCCAAGGCCGCCGAACTTAGCGGCACGCTCGGCGAGTACGAAGCCCTGCTCGACGAAGTCACCGCGCTGGTGGAATGGCCGGTGGTCTACGTGGCGGGGTTCGATGCCGAGTTTCTGTCGGTGCCGCAGGAATGCCTGACCCTCACCATGCGTACCAACCAAAAATACTTTCCCATGTTCGACAAAAACGGAAAGCTGACCGAGCGCTTTCTGGTGGTAAGCAATATGGAAGTGGCCGACCCGGTGAATATCATCGAGGGCAACCGGCGCGTGGTGCGTCCGCGGCTGGCGGATGCGCGGTTTTTCTATGAGCAGGATCGCCGCGCACGGCTTGAAACGCGCGTGCCGGGTTTAAGCAAGGTGGTCTATCACAACAAACTCGGCACGCAGCTTGAGCGCGTCGGGCGCATCCAGTTGCTGGCGGGCAAAATCGCGCGTCTGATCGGCGCGGACCCGCTGTTAGCCGAGCGCGCGGCGTGGCTTGCCAAAGCAGACTTGTTAACCGGCATGGTCGGCGAGTTCCCGGAGTTGCAGGGCGTCATGGGCCGCTATTACGCGCTGCACGACGCTGAACCGGCGCTGGTGGCGGATGCGATTGCCGAACATTATCTGCCGCGCTTTGCAGGCGACCGCTTGCCGGACAGTGCCGTGGCGTGCTGCGTGGCGCTGGCCGACAAACTCGACACGCTGATCGGCATTTTCGGCGTGGGCGCGATACCCACCGGCGATAAAGACCCGTTTGGCCTGCGGCGTCACGCGCTGGGGGTGATACGCATACTGGCGGAACGCAAGTTGCCGTTGGATGTACACGAATTGCTCACGCTCGCGCATGAAACCTTTGCCAAAGGCGTGTTGCTCGCCAACCACGACGGCGCGGTATCAAACCCGCGCAAAGCAACGATCTTTGTGGTGGAACGCGCCAGAAGTTATCTGCGCGATCTGGGCTACGCGGTGCTGGAAATAGAATCGGTGCTTGATCTGTCGCCGACGCCGCTCGAATACGTGAGCCGTCTGGACGCGGCGCGCAAATTTCTGGCGCTGCCCGAAGCCGCGGGGCTGGCCGAGGCCGACAAGCGCATTCGCAACCTATTGAGTAAGTCCGGCAGCGACGCGGCCGGCCCCCAGGCGGATGCGTCAATGTTGGTGGAAAATGAAGAAAAACAATTACTTGGCCTGACTCGCCAGTTGCGCGCGCAAGTCGATGCGCTACTCACGCAAGCCAGGTTTAGCGAAGCCCTGCTGCTCACCGCGCAACTGCACCACCCCGTGACGCTGTTCTTTGAAAAAGTCATGGTCAACGCGCAAGACCCCGCGCTGCGTAATCAACGCTTCGCCTTGTTGCACGAGGTGGCGGCCCTGACCAACCGCGTGGTTAACCTCTCCAAACTCGCCGCATGAAATTGATCGCATGAAGTTAATCGTCTTGGATCGTGACGGCGTTATCAACCACGACAGCGCCGCCTACATCAAATCGCCCGCGGAATGGCGGCCGATACCCGGCAGCCTGGATGCGGTTGCGCGACTGAACCAGGCGGGGTTTCATGTGGTGGTGGCCACCAACCAGTCGGGCATCGGGCGCGGCTTGTTCGAGATGGCCGCGCTCAACGCCATCCACGCCAAGATGCATCAGGCGCTGGCGCAGGCCGGCGCGCGCG
>JANPOH010000194.1:0-3063 GCA_031427895.1 Betaproteobacteria bacterium | reverse complement strand
CCAACTAAATATCTTTTAAAAACAAATACTTATGGAATTTAAACCCACTGCCACCGCACCCTTGTGCGCCGGCCCTGATGCACATACGCACAAGCCCGCGTTCAAGCTGCCGCGCGGCGCGTGCGACACGCACTTTCATCTTTTCGGGCCGATGGCGCAGTACGGGTTTTCAGAAAAGCGCATCTACACGCCGCCCGATGCGCTGCTCGCCGATTGGCAGCGGCTCGCCAACAAGCTGGGCGTCGAGCGCGGCGTGCTCGTGCAGCCGTCGGTGTACGGCACGGACAATTCAGTGGTGCTCGACAATCTCAAGTTGATGCAGGGAAGCTGGCGCGCGGTGGTGGTGGTCGAAGATTCCATTACCGACAAGGAACTCGAAGCCATGCACGCGCTGGGCGTGCGCGGCATACGCTTTAACGTGGTGGATGTCGCCAGCGAAAAAGGCGTGCTGCCGATGCACCTGGTGCGGGGGCTCGCCGAGCGCATCGCGCCGCTGGGTTGGCATGTGCAGTTTTTGATGCACGTCGATGATTACCCCGATCTGGAAAAAATGTTCGACGGCTTTCCCACGGATTTTGTGATCGATCACTTTGGCTACATGAAAGCCGCCAAAGGTACGCAACACCCGAATTTCCAGGCGTTTCTGCGGCTGATGAAAGGCGGGCGCTGCTGGTGCAAATTCACCGGCGCGTATCGCATCAGCGCACATGACATGCCGTACCCGGACGTAACACCGCTCGCGCACGCCATCATCGACGCCAATCCGAATCGCGTGGTGTGGGGCAGCGACTGGCCGCACGCCAAGCACGAAGACGCGATGCCCAACGACGGCGAGATGTGCGATCGGCTACTCGACTGGGTACCCGATGCGGCGATACGGGATCGGGTGCTGGCGGCGAATCCGGCGAAACTTTACGGCTTTTAGCACGGCAAGGTGAGTGCTGGCTTACTTAATATAAGTATTTGTTTTTAAAGGATATTTAATCGTGCCACAAACCCTGTTCGAGAAAATCTGGTCGCAGCACGTGATCGTCGATAAGGGCAACGAAGCGTTGCTCTACATCGACCGCAACCTGATCCACGAAGGCGCGTTCCATGCCTTCACCGCGTTGGCGAAAGAAGGCCGCAAGGTGCGTAAGCCGCGCCAGCAGCTCGCCACCGCCGATCATTACGTGCCCACGCGCGGGCGCGATCAGGGGCTCGCCAACGTGGTCGATGCCGATGCGCGCGAGATGATTCGTTTGTTCGACGCCAACGGCGCCGAGCACGGCATCCGCTGCTTTGGCATGAACGATCCGCAACAGGGCATCGTGCATGTGATCGGCCCGGAGACCGGCTTCACGCAACCCGGCATCACGCTGACCTGCGGCGACTCGCATACCTCCACGCATGGCGCGTTGGGCGCGTATGCGTTCGGCGTCGGCGCGTCACAATTAAAACAGGCGCTCGCCACGCAATGCCTGTGGCAGAAAAAACCGCAAACATTTCGCATCACCGTCGACGGCAAGCTCGGCGTGGGCGTTACCGGCAAGGATGTGATTCTCGCCATCATCGCCAAAATCGGCACGGCGGGCGCGACCGGCCATGTGATCGAGTACGCCGGCAATGTGTTCCGCGTGATGGCGATGGAAGGGCGGCTGACCGTGTGCAATATGTCGATAGAAGCCGGTGCGCGCGCCGGCATGATCGCGCCGGATGATGTGACGTTTCAGTATCTCGCAGGACGTGAGTACGCCCCCAAGGGCGAACAGTGGGAAGCGGCGCTGGCGATGTGGCACGCTCTGCCTACCGATAGCGGCGCGACATTCGACCGCGAAGTGTCCTTGGATGGCAGCGCTATCGAACCGACGCTGACCTGGGGCACCAGCCCCGAAGAAGCGTTGCCGGTAAGCGCGGCGATCCCCGACCCTGCCTCATTCAGTGACGCCAACAAACGCGCCCACGCCGAATCCGCGCTGCGCTATATGGATCTGAAACCCGGCATGCCGCTTACCGATATCAAAATCGACCGCGTGTTCATCGGCACCTGCACCAACGGCCGCATCGACGACCTGCGCGCGGCGGCGGCAGTGTTAAAGGGCCGCAAGGCAATCGTGCAGGGCTGGGTTTCGCCCGGCTCCACGCAGGTGAAACGCGATGCGGAAGCCGAGGGCCTGCATCGCATTTTCGAGGGTGCCGGATTGGAATGGCGCGCATCGGGCTGCTCCGGTTGCGCCGCGATGAACGGCGACAGCGTGCCTGCGGGCATGCGCGCCGCGTCAACATCGAATCGCAACTTTGAAGGCCGCCAGGGCAAGGGCGCGCGCACGCATCTGATGAGTCCGGCGATGGCGGCCGCGGCGGCGGTTACCGGGCGCGTTACCGATGTACGGAAGTTAACGAATTGAAAAAGCTTCACCGCAGAGGCGCGGAGGCGCAGAGTTTACGCAGAGAACTGCATTTGAATTTCTCTGCGGGTGTTCTCTGCGCCTCTGCGTCTCCGCGGTGAAGCCCTTGACGGAGAATTCATGAAACCCTTCACCAAACTCACCGCCGTCGCAGCCCCCTTCGACATGGCGAATATCGACACCGACAAAATCATCCCCGCGCGCTACCTGCGCAAACTGCGCAACACCGAAGCGGGTTACGGACCGTGGCTGTTTTACGATATGTGCTTTGACGGCAACGGTCGCGAACGCCCGGAGTTCGTGCTCAATCAAACACCGTGGCGCAACACCGGCATCATTGTCGCCGCCGAGAACTTCGGCTGCGGCTCATCGCGCGAAGGCGCGGTTTACGCGATGATGGATTGGGGCATCGGCGCGGTGATTGCGCCCTCTTTCGGCGACATCCACTACGCCAACGAAATCCAGAACGGCATGCTGCCGGCGATATTGGCCGAAGCACATTGCGCCGTGCTGCGCGCGCAGCTCAAGGCCACGCCGGGTTCCAGCATCAGCATCGATCTGGAATCGCAAACCATCACCGGGCCTGATGGCAAGACCTACCGTTTCGACATCGACCCCGTCTACAAGGAACGGCTGCTGAAAGGCCTCGACGACGTGGGCCTGGTGCTGCAGGAAC
>JANPOH010000193.1:0-2295 GCA_031427895.1 Betaproteobacteria bacterium | reverse complement strand
TCGCCACGCCGTGATGCTGAACCAGCAACTCGCCCAGGTCCGCCGCAAGATGGTTGAAGTTGGGCTTGGAGTTGTCGATGAACGCGACGACCTTGCCTTCGAGGCTGTCGAGCGCTTTCCATGGGCGTTGCAGTCCCGCGCCAGAAGGGGCGGCGGGGTCGAGGATGATGTTGTGGGTCATGGGGTGTTCCTTGCTTGAACAATCTGAATTGTGCTGCATAAGCCGTCTCAAGTGGCGCGGTGTTATGGGTACCCGCCTGCGCGGGAACGACAGGTGATGGTTTGTCATACTTGGGAAAACCGTGTTACCACGGGTTTCCAGTGGGTTAACTCGGAAGCAATGAATCGCCCAAACTGCACAGGGGTTGAACCGCACGGCGTGATGCCGCAACGGTTGAGCACGACGGCGACTTCGTTGCTGTTGATGGCTGCCGCCGCGGCTTGTGCAATCGTATCCAGCCACGGCACGGGTGTACCGCGCGGTGCAACCAGCCCCAGCCAGTTCGACACCTCGCCGCCATTGACGCCGCACTCCGCCAGCGTGGGTATGTGCGGCGCCACGGGTGAGCGTTGCGTGGCGGTGACGCCGAGCGCGCGCAGCGTGCCCGCGTTGCAGCGCGGCAGCATCGACATGATGTTGTTGAAACTCAGCGCGATGCGGCCGGCTTCAAGATCGGCGTAGAGTTTTTGCGTGTCGTCATAGCGCGCATGGCGCAGCGTGATGCCGGTGACGGATTGAAACAACTCGGCGGCCAGATGCGGTGCGCCGCCCGTGGCCGAGGTTCCATACGCCAGCGCGGCGGGACGCGCGCGGGCATGGGTGATGAATTCGTTGATATTGTTCACCGGCAGCGCGGGGTGGCAGGCCAGCAGCATCGGCGATTGCGTGAGCAAACTGACCGGTGCGAAATCGTTGATGGGGTGGTACGGCAAGTCGTTACGCACATTATGCACATGGGGCGCGAGCGCATGCGTGCCGAGTGTCGCGACCAGCAGCGTGTTGCCGTCCGCCGCGCTTTGCGCCACGGCGCGCGCGGCCAGCGCGCCGTTGTCGCCGGCGATGCGTTCGATGGCTACCGCTTGCCCCAGTTGTTTGCCCAAGGGGGCGGCTATCAAACGGGCGATATCGTCGGACGCGCTGCCGGGCGAAAAGCCGATGACGATGCGCAGCACGGGCAGCCCGCTCATTGCATGGCCACGCCGCTGCCGCGCACGATTTTCGCCCACTTGGCGATTTCGCTTTTGATATAGGCGGCGAATTGTTCAGGCGTGCTGGTTTGCGGCTCCGCGCCCTGACTGATGAGCCGCTCGCGCATGTCGGGCGCGCGCATGATGTCCACGATCTCGCTGTTGAGGCGGTTGACGATGGGGCGTGCAAGGCCGGCGGGCGCGGCGGCCCCGATCCAGGTGACCGCTTCAAAACCGGGGAAGCCTGATTCCGCCAGCGTCGGCGTATCGGGTGACGCGCCCGACCGGGCCAGGCTGGTGACGGCAAGCCCGCGCAGCCGCTGCGAGCGCACATGCGGCAGCGCGCCCGGCACGCTGCTGAAATAGAGGGTGACGTGGCCGGCAATGAGATCGATCAATGCCTGCCCGCCGCCTTTGTAAGGCACATGCACCATGTCGATTGTTGACTGCGCTTTGAAAAACTCCGCCGACAGATGCGTGGTGCTGCCCGCGCCCGCCGAGGCATAGGTGAGTTGGCCGGGCCGCGCGCGGGCGAGCGCGATCAGTTCTTTAATCGATTGCGCCGGCAGCGACGGATGCACCACCAGCATATTGGGGAACGACGCCACCAGCGTAATCGGCGTGAAATCCGTCAGCGGGTTGAACGGCAATTTTTTGTAGATGCTGGTGTTGATGGCGAACGGCGAAATATTCGCCATCACCAGCGTGTAGCCGTCGGCCGGCGCGCGTGCCACCGCTTCGGTGCCCACATTGCCACCCGCGCCCGAACGGTTGTCCACCACCACCGGCTGACCGAGGCGCTCGCTTAATTTTTGCGACAGCGCGCGAATGATGATGTCGCCGCCGCCGCTGGGCGGAAACGGCACGACAAAGCGCACCGGGCGTGTGGGATATTCCTGCGCCGCACTCGTCCACGGCCATGCGACAAAAAACAAAAAAGCAAATAAAAACAAATACTTAGTCATTGTTTCGCTCGGCGGCTGGAGGTAGGATTGTTTTGCGAAAAGCCGTTTATACCGCAAAATGCCGGACAGCAACCGCTCACAATCCAGCATCTGATACAGGAAAAACGCTCGTGGAAAAACTCTTGCCGCTCGCCGAAAAGGC
>JANPOH010000192.1:0-13803 GCA_031427895.1 Betaproteobacteria bacterium | reverse complement strand
ATATCGCTTCGTCGCTCAGTGTCGTCGTTTCCAGCATGGCAACCCCTCCCTCTCGGTTCGATACGATATATTACGGGACATCAGTTTGAATCGCACCCGGATCGTGCAGCAGGGGGCGTAAGCCGGCGCTTAAGCGCTGGTTCGATTTTGATTTCCGGCTTCGCCGCGCCAAATTTTGACTGCAATTTCAGCCGCTTATCCAGTTGTCCACAGAGCTTGTGGATAAGTCTGTGTGTAAGCTGTGTGGAGTGGTGCTAAGTCGTGTTGCGGATTGGAGAATTTGCATCTGCTCAACAAATACGCTTTTTTAAAAATGTAATAAAAACAAAGACTTAACAAAATTTAAGAAGTGCCAGCAATAAAAACATTTTTACAACAGCACGTTGCCGCGTTCTGTGGACGATACTCCTCGGCGCGGGCGAAAAATCTCCTTTAAATCAAGGGCGAATCGTGAAATTCGCCGGCCCCTGCCGCGGGTGCCCGGCTCGCGCATCCGGTTCCACGCGGCGGGTGGATTAGAATCGCGCCATGTTTCCCTACTCCGAAGCCGCCCTGCGGCAACCCGTTATTTCGGTCAGTGAACTGAACCGCCTTGCGCGGCAGGCGATAGAGCAGATGCTGCCGCTGATGTGGATCGCGGGCGAAATCTCCAACCTGCGGCGCTACGATTCCGGCCACTGGTATTTCACGCTCAAGGATGCGTCCGCGCAAGTGGACTGCGTGATGTTCCGCCACAAGGCGCAGCACGTTGACTGGCAGCCGGCAGACGGCATGCAGGTTGAAGCGCGCGCGCTGGCCACGGTGTACGAGGCGCGCGGCAAATACCAGATCAACGTAGAGGCCATGCGCCGTGCCGGGCTGGGCGCGCTCTACGAAGCGTACGAAAAACTCAAGGCCAAGCTCGACAAGGAAGGCCTGTTTGCCGAAGCGCGCAAGCGCGAGCTGCCCGCGTTCCCGCGCGCCATCGGCGTGGTGACCTCGCCGCAGGCCGCCGCGCTGCGCGACGTGCTGACCACCTTGAAGCGCCGCATGCCGTCGATCCCGGTGGTGGTTTACCCCGCGCCGGTGCAGGGCGAGGGTTCCGCCGCGAAAATCATGCAGGCGATCGCCACTGCCTCGGTGCGCGCCCAAGGTAACGACGCGGATCAGTGCGACGTGCTGATCGTTTGCCGCGGCGGCGGCAGCATCGAAGACCTGTGGTCATTCAACGAAGAAATGGTGGCGCGCGCGATTCATGCGTGCTCGATACCGGTGGTCACCGGCGTCGGCCACGAAACCGATTTCACCATCGCGGATTTCGTCGCCGACGCGCGCGCCCCCACGCCCACGGCGGCGGCAGAGCTGGTGAGCCCGGATCGCGCCGAATTGCGCGAGCAGGTGGCGCAACTGCGCGGCGCATTGGCGCGAAACACGCGCCGCGTGCTCGAAGAGCGCATGCAGAAACTCGATTATCTGTCGCGGCGGCTCACGCATCCGGGCGACCGGCTGCGCGAGCGCGCGCGGCATCTCGATCAATTGGGCAACCGGCTGCTCGGCGCGTATCAGCATGCGGCGGATCGCCGTCAGTGGGCGCTGCGCGCGGCGCTGCAGCGGCTGCGCGGCGCGCGCCCGGATCTGCGCGCGCTGGAGCATGACGTGCAACAGGCGGCGCGTGGATTGCACGAGGCGATGCGCCGCCAGACGGAATCGGCGCAATCGCGGCTCACGCGCCTGGAGGCGCATGTCAACGCGCTCAACCCGCGCTTGGTGCTTGAACGCGGTTACAGCATCGCCGAAACCGCGACCGGCACGATCGTGCGCGACGCGGCGGCGCTGGCGGCGGGCGACGTGCTGCGGCTTACGTTTGCGCGCGGGCAGGTGGAGGCCGAGGTGAAATCCAGGACTTAACGTAACTATTCAGGTTCGAGAGAACTGTTCAACTATCAATCCTGCTGCATTTTCGATGCAATAATTATCTTGCGAAACTTCTCGACTTCCAGTTTCACTTTCTCCGCGAATGTTTCGGGTGCGCTGTTGGTGACGGTGTGGCCGGTGGCTTCGAGTTTTTCGCGCACATCGGGCGTTGCAACGATGCGCGAGGTTTCGCGGTACACCGCTTGCGCCAGCGCGGGCGGCGTTTTTGCCGGCATGAATAAGCCGTACCACATTTCAACGCCGTAGCCTTCGATGCCGCCTTCGGCGATGGTGGGCACGTTGGGGATATGCGGGCTGCGCTTGGCGCTGCTGATGCCCAGGATACGCAGCTTGCCGGCCTCGATGTGCTTGGCGACCGCGACGTAGTTGGTGAAGGTCATGTCCGATTCGCCGGAGAGAATCGCGATAGTGGCCGGCGCGCCGCCTTTGTAAGGTATGTTTTTCATATCGACGCCGGTAGCCAGCATCATGGCGTTGCCGGCGATTTCGCCGGTGGCGCCGGCAATTGCGATGTTCAGTTTACCCGGTGACTTGCGCGCCAGCGCGATCAATTCCTTCAGGTTGCGCGCGGGCACCGACGGGTGCGTTACCAGCACCAGCGCCGGTGCGGCAATCTCGCTGATCGCGATGAAGTCGCGCAGCGGATCGTACGGCAGCTTGCGATACAGCGATGCGTTGATCGCGTGGGTGCCGGAGTTGCCGAGAATCATCGAAGTGCCGTCGGGCGCGCCGCGCGCAGCGGCTTCCGCGCCGACGATGCCGTTGTTGCTGGCGCGGTTGTCGATAATCACGTTCTGCTTGATGACTTCGGTTAGCCTGGGCGCGAGCAGGCGCGCGATGAAATCCGGGCCGCCGCCGGGCGGGTTGGGCACGATGAATTGCACCGGGCGCGTGGGTTGCCAAGGCGCTTGCGCGTGCGCAACGCCGCACATCAGCGCCCACAGGAATAAGCCTGATTGCAAAAACGGATTGTTCATCGCAAGTCCCCTCCTTGGTCTGCGAGCAAACCGCATTCTACGCCGCGCGTGCCGGCGTTTGCGAAAGGCATGGTGCTGACCGGGTTCATGTCATAGGCGGGCGCGAGCCGCCAGCCATTGCCCGGATCGAGAAGAAATCCGTGATTGCGCATCCTGCAATTTGCGCTCCAGCGGATCAGCGGCGGCGATTAACGCGGGGTCTTTGTCACAATGAAATAATAATTTTATTTAATGCGTGACACAGCGAAATGAAGGCGGGCGTGCGTGAGGAAATATATGTAACTATTTGTTTTTATTGGTTAAATTTTATATTTCTCGACCGTGCCGCAAAGACGCGCTTGGCTTCGATGATGCCAAAATAAAGCTTACTGCTGTGGCGCGATGTTCGCAGCCTTGACCACCTTGGCCCAGCGCGCAATATCGTCGCGCACAAACCCGGTGAAGGTTTCCGCGCTGTTGCCGGCGGGGATGGCGTCGAGGTTAGCCATGCGGTCGCGCATGCCGGGCGCTTGCAGCGCGGCCTGGATGTGCGTGTTGAGCGTGGCAATAACCGGCGCGGGCGTTTTCGCCGGCGCGAAGATGCCTTGCCACGTCACCAGTTCAAAGCCCTTGAGGCCGGATTCGTCGAGCGTGGGCACGTCCGGCAGCAGCGGCCAGCGCTCCGGCGCGGTGACCGCCAGTGCGAGCAGGCGGCCGGATTTCACCAGCGGCACGCCCACCGAGCCCGGCGGAAACATCAGTGAGAGTTGCCCGCCGAGCAGATCGTTCATCGCCGGCCCCACGCCCTTGTAGGGCACATGCACCAGGCGCACGCCCGCCATCACCGCGAACCACTCCGGCGCGAGATGCGTGACGTTGCCGATGCCCGGCGAACCGAACGCGAGTTTGTCGGGATTGGCGCGCGCATGCGCGATGAACTGCGCGACAGTGCGCGCGGGCGTCGCGGGATGAATCACCATCACCAGGCCGCTGGTGGTGCTGATGCGGCTTACGGGCGCGAAGTCGCGCAGCGTGTCGTAGGGCAGCTTGCGGTAGATGCTGGCGTTGATGGTGTGGGAGGGAGATGCGATCAGCAGCGTGTAGCCGTCGGGCGCGGAACGCGCCACGATTTCGCTGCCGATGATGCCGTTGGCGCCGCCGCGGTTGTCGATGACCACCGTTTGCCCGATCTGCTCGCCGAGTTTTTGTCCGACGAGACGCCCCTGTACGTCGATGCCGCCGCCAGGCGCCGCGGGCACGATTAGGCGTATCGGGCGCGAGGGATAGGCCTGCGCGCAGGCAATGCCTGATGCGAGCGACGCCAACAGGACAATGACGCACAGTGTGCGTGCGGACTTTCTCATGAACTCCTCGCTTTCGTTGTCGTTCCGCAAGAGTGTGCTTGTTACCCCGCCTGTATTGTGATCCATCGCGCCACCGCGCGCGAGATGCTGGCGATGCCTGCCGCGTTCACGTTGCCCGGCCAGCGATCGCTTGCGGCATGAAAATGCAGGTTGCTGCCGGCGAGTGACAACACCTTGCCGCCGAGGTGCGTGAGGTCATGGCCTTCGCCGGAAATCTTGCTGATGGGTTCAACGAGTATGTGTTGCGCGGGATAGCCTTCGCTGATGAGCAGATCGCGCATCGCTTCCGAGTCGGCGGTGTCGGCGGCGCGTATCATCATCGCCAGGTTGCCCGCGCCGCCGAGGTTCGCGCCCAGATGCAGCCAATATTTCGCGCCGGTCACCAAGGCTGCTTGCTGTTGCGTGAGCGTTTGCAAGCCGAGATGGCCAAGCTCGTGGCCGCAGGTGGCCCATGCCTGCACGTCGCGCTTGAGCGTGCCGGATCGCTTCAGTGCGTCGGCGGCGTACAGCGCCGCCAACCACGCCACCATGCCTCCCGCGCGCTCGGCCGTGGATTCCCACCAGCCGGTGCGCGGTGTGACCACGGCGATGGGCGCGGCGTGGCTGCCGCTCGCCGTGTGCGCGGCGATGTTGAACGATGCCGCCGCGACGCGATGATGCGCGCTGACCAATGTCGCGGGCGTGCCATTGCCGGCGTGCTGCGCAAGAAACGCATGATGCATGCCCGCCACCAGCAACACCGGCGGACCGAAGGGCGTGTTGTAGTACTGCGCGTTGATCGGCGCGAGCGAATCGCCGGTGACGCGCGTGGCGACGACCAGCGCGGCATGCCGCGTGCCGCGCCGCAGTTGTTCCAGCGGCTGGCCTTTGATTGACGCGGCGTTCGGTGGGAATTCCGCGAACGCGATGTCACCCGTGCCATCGTTTGTGCAGAGTTTGCCGCTAATGCCCGGTGCGGGCGGCGAATCAAACATTGGCAGGCCATCGATGCGCAGTCCCGTGCATTCAACGTACGCTTCGTCAACCACCATGCGCTGTATCGGTACCGGTACGCGCGATACCGCGGCACCGGACTTTGCCGTTTCGGCTTCAAACCACGCGCCGCTGGCGAGATCGCCCGGTGTGCCGACGCGATGGATGCCGCTTGCGTCGAATGCGGCGACCAGTTGGGCTGCCCAGGCGCGGGTGAATTCCATTACCGCATGATCACACGTTCGCTCAATGGATGCGGCGTTGGTTCGCGTGAATGTGTTATGGGTTCCCGCCTGCACGGGAACGACAGGGCAGGGAGATTTCGCGATGCGTTGACATCGCGGCGCCGCACGGGGCTATGCCGGAACCCGCGGCACCGTCACGCCCACCAGCATGTCGCGTGACAGCAGTGCGGCGAGTTTTTCCTCGCTCCAACCGTCCGTGCCCTGCGGGCGCATCGGCACCACCAGATAACGCATGTCGGCATTGGAGTCATGCACGCGCACGGTCACGGCTGCGGGCAACTCGGTGCCGAATTCCTTGAGCACCGCGCGCGGCTCGAACACCACGCGCGAGCGGTAGTTGCGGCTTTTGTACCACGTCGGCGGCATGCCGAGCAGCGCGCGCGGGTAACACGAACACAGCGTGCAGACGATGACGTTATGCGTGTCGGGCGTGTTCTCCACCGCGATCAGGCGCTCGGCTTCAAGCATCGCGCCCATCTCGGCGCAGGCGGCGCGGCCATCCGCCAGCAGGCGCTGCCTGAACGCGGGATCGACCCACGCGCGCGCCACCACCTGCGCGCCGTGATACGGGAACTCTTCATCGAAGAGTTCCATGCGGCGGGTGACCTGCGCGGCGGTGATGACGCCTTTTTGTTCAAGCAATTCCTGCATCGCGCGGCTCATGATTTCGTAGTCGCCGGGCGGGCCGTTGTCGTGTTCGTTGACTGGTGCGTGATCGTCATGTTCATGATCGTGCGCGTGGTCATGGTCATGGTGATCGCCTTTGTTGCGGGCGTAGTGGTCGTGGGTCGGGTTGCTCATGGGTATTCCTCTATTCCTTCCGCTCTGTCGTCACTGGTTTCAGCCAATGCTCGAAGATTTCCATTTCGATGATGTCGTTTGCTGGGCCGGCGTATCCGGGCCATACGTGAGTCTGCAAAAAACGTACGCGGTAGAGCACTTTTTCCGGCAGGCCGTCGAAGCCGTAGGCGAGTTCTTCGGGGTTGGGGTAGGCGCCGCAGATGCGCTCGATCACGCCTTGCTTGCCGCGGATGTAGGTGGGGGTGCGGCGGTGCCCCGGCGGAAACGCGCGTTTCACCACCACGTTATCGCCCACCATGAAGCGATGCGTCGGCGCGGGCGTGTAGGTCGATTTGAGGGATGCGCCGCTGGTCATTTTTGCACCGCTTTTTTCAGCGGCGATGCCATTTCATCCGGCACGTTAAAGCGCGTGCGTATCTCGGCCATTTTGGCGGCGAGTTCCGGCTCGCTAATCAGACCTTTTTCAATCAGCACCGTACGCAGCGCGCAGGTGGTGATTTCAAAGTACTGCATGTCTTGGTAGCGGCTGCCGAGGTCTTCGGCGGCGCGGCGCAGCTCGTCGGTGCAGGTGATTTTTTGCATCTGCACCACGGAGCGCAGCGCATTGGCCTGACGTTCCCAGTGCTTCATGCCGTGGTCGTTGGTGTCTACCGCCCCGGCAGGTTCGCCGCCGATGTCGGAGGGGAGGGTTTTTTCAGGGGTATTGCTCATGGTTGGCGTGCCTGACATAAGTAAGATAAGAGGTTACGGCAGTGATAGGTTGTGGCGCAATGCGGCGGGTTAGTGCCGTATCTTTCACCACTTTCACGCGCTTGGCAATATGGGCGTGAATGGCGCGAATGGCGTGAATGGCGACGGCGGCCATGGCTGGCATAAGGTGAATAAAATCAAGGCGTTAGGGCGTATTGAGGATGTCTTTCACGCGGCCGCCGGGGTTTACGCCGCGCCCGCGCCGTAAATGAGAATCGCTCGGGGGTGAGTGCATATCCTTTTGTTTGACTGTGTGCTTGCGGCGGGCGTAGCATAATTCCAGCAGGTCAGTGTTGCGGGCCAATGTCGGGCTGCGGTCAGGAAAATCCACTCCAGGAGATCCACATGACAACGAGAACCATACGAGACATTATTAAGAATCAAACACCGGTCACGGCGCCGCCCAGCATGATGGTGCGTATGGCGGCCACCATCATGAAGGAGCGTCACGTCGGCGCGATGATGGTGGTGGATCAGGGCCAGTTGGTCGGTGTGTTCACCGAGCGCGATGCGTTAAACCGCGTGGTGGCCGAAGGGCGCGACGCCATGACCACGACACTGGCCGAGGTGATGACGCACGCGCCGCAAACGCTCGGGCCCGATGCCGCGTTCTCGTCGGCGCTGGAATTGATGCACGACAACCGCTTTCGGCAGGTGCCGGTGGTCGAGAACGGACGGCCCATCGGCTTGATATCCGTGCGCGACGCGATGGGGCCGGAGCTGGAATCGTTCGTCTACGAAATGCTGCGTCAGGAGCAGGTGTCGGAAGTGCTGGCGTAGCGCTTGGCGCAAGGGGTGGTGCGGTCGCGCGGCGTTGTCACTTCGTCGCGTTCTGCAAAATCCATTTCTGGATCGCGTCGGCGACCTGCAAGTTGTTTTTGTCCATCATCATCATGTGACTGTTGCCGGCGATGCCATGCTCCGGCAGCAGCATGAAGGTGGCGCGCCCGCCCCCTTGGTTAATCATGTTGACCGCCTGCAGGCAGCCGTCGCGCCGTTTGTCGCCATTCACGCCCCACGCGCCTTTGCTGTTATCGCCCCATACCGAGATCATCGGCACTTTCACGAAGGGCGTGGCGATATCCTTGGCGTTCACTGTTTCGCAGCCGCCTTCGAGTTCGAGTTTGCCACCGATGGATGCAGCCATGGTGTGTCCCGTGGTGAGGATCAAAGCGGTGATGATAAAGCGGCGCACGGTTTGGGATAAGCCGTTCGGCTGTTGCATGGGAGTCTCCTTGATGGGGTGTTCGGGTTATTCTGGCAGTGTGTGCAACGGTCGTCCACTGAACGCGGCGCCGTGCAATAATCTTTGCGGCGCTGCGGGGAGACAGGCGTATGCCGTTTCGCGGGATCCACGCGCAGGCGCCGCGATTTGCGGCGCATCAGGGCACGCGCAATTACAATGACAATGTGCGGGAAAAATTCAAACCCGCCTGACGGAATCGAGGAGACGATATGAAGCAGCTTGTTTTTTGTGCCATAGGGCTGGCCGCCGGCGCGGCGGTAGCCGCGGACCCGGTGAAGAATTTTCCCAGCAAACCCGTACGCATCATCGTGGGCTACGCGCCCGGCGGCGGCGTGGATATGGCGGCGCGTCTGGTCGGTCAGGCGCTCGGCGAGGAATGGAAAGGCACGGTGGTGATCGACAACCGTCCAGGCGCCGCCGGCGGCATCGGCACGGAAATGGCTGCCAAGGCCGCGCCCGACGGTTACACCATGATGTTGTGCAATATAGGCACGCACGGCATCACGCCGGCGCGCGTGGCGAAGTTGCCGTACGACCCGATTCGGGATTTTTCGTTTCTGTCGCGCATTGGAGGCACTCCCAATGTGCTGATGGCGCATGCATCCGTGGCGGCGCGCACGATTCCCGAACTGGTGGCGTTTGCAAAGGCCAATCCCGGCAAATTAAGTTATGGCTCGTCAGGCGTGGGCGCATCGCCGCATCTGTCGATTGAATTATTGAAGATGATGGCCGGCATCAATATCGTGCATGTGCCGTACAAAGGCGCGGCGCCCGCGCTGGCGGACGTGATGGGTGGACAGATTCCCTTGTCGGTGGGCAATTTGCCGGGCGGGCCGCTGGCGGCAATTAAATCGGGCAAGGTGCGCGGCCTCGCGGTAACGACGCTAAAGCGCAGCAGCAAAGCGCCGGACGTGCCGACGTTCGCCGAGAGTGGTGTGCCCGGATACGAAGTCAACGGCTGGTACGGCATTTGTTCGCCGAAACTGCCGCGCGCGCTGGAAGCAAAAATCAACGCTGCTCTGGTAAAAGTGCTGGCAGGCAATGTGCTGAAGCAGCGTCTCGACGATCAGGGTATTGATGTGCAGTCATCCACGCCCGAAGAGCTGGTCGCGCACGCACGCGCGGAAATCGAAAAGTGGCGCAAGGTGGTGAAAGAAGCGAAGCTCGAAGGAAATGAATAAAATATCAATAAAAACATATAGTTACAATATTTCGGCCAGTTGCCGTTATACCGTTGCACTGGCATGCGTGACGGTTGCGACTGCCGCGCATTCACAATTGTCTGCGACAGCTACGTTACCAACCTATCCATCGAAACCGATCCGCATCATCGTGCCGTCGTCGCCCGGCGGCGGTCTCGATTTTGTGTCGCGCGCGGTGGGGCAGCAGCTCACCCAGGCGTGGGGGCAAAGCGTGGTGGTCGACAATCGCGCGGGCGCGGGCGGCACGCTGGGGCCGGAACTCGCGGCGCGTGCCGCGCCTGATGGCTACACGCTCTTGATCGTGAGCGCGACATTCGCGGTGAACCCCAGCGCTTTCGACAAACTGCCGTACGACACGCACAAGGATTTTGCACCGATCACGCAGGCCACCACGCAGCCGCAGGTGATGGTGGTGCATCCGTCCATCGCGGCGCGTTCGTTGAAAGAGTTCATCGCGCTGGCGAAAGCCAAGCCGGGGCAACTGAACTACGCCTCGCCGGGCGACGGCACGCTGTCGCAACTTGCGTTCGAGTTATTCAAGATGAGCGCGGGCGTGAACGTGGTGCAGATTCCCTACAAGGGCGCGGGCGCGTCGGTGACGGCGGTGGTGGCGGGCGAAGTACAGGCCTCCAGCGGCAGCGCGGTTACCATGTCGCCGCACGTCACGTCGGGAAGGCTGCGCGCGATCGCCAGCACCGGCAAACGCCGTTCCACCGCGCTGCCCGAGGTACCGACCATGGCCGAACAGGGCCTCGCGGAGGCCACCATCACCGGCTGGTACGCGTTTCTCGCGCCGGCGCGCACGCCCGCGGCCATGGTGCAAAAACTCAATGCCGAAATCACGCGCATCCTGCACACGAAGGAAATGCGCGAGACTCTCGCGCGCGAAGGTTCGGAGCCGGCCACAGGCACGCCGGCCGCGTTGAGCACGCACATCGCCGATGAGGTGGCGCGCCTGGCGCCGATCATGAAGGCTTCGCGCGCGGGAAAATCGTCAAGCAGGTGACGCTGGAAGTTGTTGCGGCTAAGATCACTAGCCCGCTGAATGTGCAGGGCGTGCGCGGTCAAAAACGCAGCGGCAACGTCCAAGGAATTTGATTTAAAAACAAATATTTGCAAGGAGTTCGCATGAATCACCCGCAGGCAGTGCCGGTGCGCGAGCGCGTCAGTGCCGAAGAATGGGCTATGCGCGTCAATCTCGCGGCGGCGTATCGCTGCGCCGCGCACTTGCGCATGACCGACTTGATTTACACCCACATCTCGGCGCGCGTGCCGGGGCCGCAGGCGCATTTTTTGCTCAATGCGTTCGGGCTGATGTGGGACGAGGTGAAGGCCTCCAACCTCGTCAAGGTGGATTACGACGGCGAAATCATTGACGACCCCACGGGACTCGGCATCAACCGCGCGGGCTTTGTGATTCACAGCGCGATCCATCGCGCGCGCCAGAACGTGCATTGTGTGGTGCATACACACACTGCCGCGGGCATCGGCGTGTCGGCGCAGGAGCACGGCCTGCTGCCGATTTCGCAGCACGCGATGCGCTTGACCGGCAACGTGAGCTATCACGATTACGAAGGCGTCGCGCTTGATCTCGATGAACAAAAGCGGCTGGTTGGGGACATGGGCAACTGCATGACCATGATTTTGCGCAATCACGGCTTGCTGTCCTGCGGTCACACGGTGCGCGAAGCCTTCGACTATATGTATTATCTGGAACGCGCCTGCCAGGCGCAGATCGCGGCGCTTGCCGGCGGCGCGAAGCTTACGATGCCGTCAAAGGAAATCGCCGAAAAAGTGGCGGCGCAGTTCAATCGTCCAGGCTATCAAGAGAAAAAGGGCGAGTGGCGCGCGTTGCTGCGCATGCTGGACAAGACCGATCCGTCGTATAAAACCTGAATCAGGAAAAATGCAAATGACCAAAGGCACGATGTCCCAAGCCAAAGACTACAAAATGATTGTCGAGAAAGACGTGTGGATACCGCTGCGTGACGGCACGCGGGTGTGCGTGGATATTTTTCGTCCGGAGAGTGGCACGGAAAAATTTCCGGTAATCATGAGTCTCGGCCCCTATTTGAAAGACAAGCTGTGGGTGCCGCCGCCTGATCTGGAGGAAAAACCGAACCCCTATATGAACTGGGAAACCGTGAACCCGGAATGGTGGTGCCCGCGCGGCTACGCCATGCTGCGCGTGGATACGCGTGGTTCGGGCAAGTCGCCCGGCAAGTCGGAGCCGAGTTCGTATCAGGAGTCGCTCGATGCCTACGATTGCATCGAGTGGGTGGCGAAGCAGCCGTGGTGTTCGGGTAAAGTGGGTACCTGCGGCATTTCGTATCTGGCGGCGTTTCAGTGGAAAGTCGCCGGTCTGCAGCCGCCGTCGCTGAAGTGCATTATTCCGTGGGAGGGCCGCGCCGATCAGTACCGCGATCAGGCGTACCACGGCGGTATCTTTGCGTTCGGTTTCATCACGAGTTGGGCCAACCGCAACACCGCGTGGAACCTGCTGGATAAGCCGCGCAGCTACAACCCGGATGCGTTTGATAACAACCTGTTGTGGAATTTCATGCGTAACGATCTCGATTCCGAGTATTGGCGCATGGCGAGCGCGCGCTGGGACAAGATCGAAGTGCCGCTGATGAGCGCGGGCAACTGGAGCGGCTTCGGCATGCACTTGCGCGGCAACACCGAGGCTTATTTGTGCGCGAAATCCAAACACAAGAAACTTCGCATCCACAGCGGGACGCACTTCCATGCGTTTTATTCCGAGGAAGGGCGCATCGATCAATTGCGTTTTCTGGATCACTGGTTAAAGGGCATCGACACCGGCTTCATGGACGAGCCGCCGGTGAAGCTTGAAATCCGCACCGGCGGCACGCAGCGTTCACCGTTTCGCTTTGAAAACGAGTGGCCGATCGCGCGCACGCAGTGGACCAAAATGTATCCGCGGATCGACCGTGAGCCGGTGGCTGACGCCAAGGCGACCGAGGGTGAATTGGTAGGCGCGTTGCCGGCGAAAGAATCAACAGTCAGTTATGGCGCCGCCGCGCCCACCCGCCCCGGCAAAATCCCGCGCGGCGTGTCGTTTACCACGCCAGCGATGGCCGAAGACACCGAAGTCACCGGGCACATCGTGCTCAACGTGTGGGTGTCGAGCACCAATGAGGACATGGATATTTTCGCCACCATTCGCAATATTGATCCGTCGGGCAATGACGTGATGGAAATGGGGCAGATGGGCGAGCCGCTGCAATGCGTGACCAAGGGTTGGCTGCGCGCCTCGCATCGCAAGCTGGATGCGGCGAAGTCTTTGCCGTTCCGGCCCTACCACGCGCACGATGAGCGCCTGCCGTTAAAACCCGGCGTGCCGGTGGAGTGTCAGGTGGAAATCATCGCCACCAGCATGGTATTCAAAAAAGGCCACCAGCTGCGTCTGGATATTTCGCCGGCCGATGGCGTGGGCACGCAGCACTTCACGCATTTTCCGGCGGATTACAATCAGGGCGGCGTTAGCACGATTCATTCGGGCGGCGACAAGGCGACGTATCTGCTGTTGCCGGTGATTCCGCCCAAGTGAGGTGGCCATGACACGCACCGCCGGTCTTGGTGCCTTACTGCTCTGCGCGTTTGCGGTTCACGCGCAGGACTGGAGACCGTCGAAAAACGTCGAGCTGATCGTTAACTCCGGCGTGGGCGGGGCGGGGGATCGCGGCGTGCGCGTGCCGCAACGCCTGCTGCAAAGCCTGCCGGGCATGCCGAGCGTGACGGTGGTCAACAAGCCGGGCGGCGGCGGCAACCTTGCGTACACTTATCTGGCCCAGCACGAGAAGGACGCGCACTACATCGGCAACCTGAGCACCGGCCTGCTCACCAATGAAATTGCCGGCGTGAGCAAACTCAGTTACCGCGATCTGACGCCGCTGAACATACTGATGCGTGAATACATCGCGGTTTGGACACGCGCTGAATCGCCGCTGGGCTCGGCTCGGGATGTCATCGCGCAGCTCAAAAAGAACCCGGCGTCGCTGTCGTTCGGCTTTGCCACCGCGCCGGGCAATCAAAACCATATCGTCATCAGCATGATGGCCAAAGCGGCGGGCATCGATCCGAAGTCGGTGAAGACGGTGATTTTTGCAACGGGGGGCGCGGGCATGACGGCGGCGCTGGGCGGCCATGTGGATGTGTGGGTGGGCACCACCGGCGGCGCGCTGCAGCACATGCGCGGCAGCAAGGCGCGCGTGCTCGGCGTGAGCGCCGCGCAGCGCCAGGACGGCGGCCTTGAAAACGTGCCGACGCTTAAAGAGCAGGGCATAGACGCCGAATACCATGCATGGCGCGGCTTTGTCGCGCCGCGCGGCA
>JANPOH010000191.1:0-3157 GCA_031427895.1 Betaproteobacteria bacterium | reverse complement strand
ATCCGGCGAACTCGATTTTCAGAATTACTTCGTGCGCCAGCGGTGTGCGCCGCGTGTAACCGGCTTTCGCTTCGCGGGTGCGCGCACGGCGCGGGTGCCGGATGCGCTGGCGCGTGTCATGCGTGGGCGCGTGGATGCGGTGGTAATTTGCCCCTCCAATCCGTTCGTCAGCATTGCGCCCATTTTCAGTGTGCCCGCGATCAACGCATGGTTGAAGGCGCGCACGTTTCCGGTGGTGGCGGTGTCGCCGATCATCGGCGGCGCCGCAGTCAAAGGCCCGGCGGCGAAGATGATGCGCGAGTTGGGATTCAAACCCACGGCGCTGGAAATTGCGCGACACTATGGCCACACGGTGGATCATTGGGTGATCGACCGGCAAGATGCAACATTGGCGGGCGCGATCGAGCGCTTGCGCAAACGGGTGGTGATTACCGATACTCTGATGACCAGCCGCAGCAAAAGCGCGGCGCTTGCCCGCCATGTGCTGGCCCTTGTGCGGAAATGAAAAATGTTGTTTGAAAACAAATACTTACTGACAATCGTGCCACATCGCGGTGTGAACGCAGGCAAGTCGCGCTTGTCTTCCGTACTCAATGATGTGGCGCGAGGCAAGCTCAATCGCTGGTTGCTCGCACGCACTGTGAGCGTGGTGGCAGAGTGGTTGGGTGACGCACAACGTTGCGTGGTGGTGAGCCCGTGCGAAGTGACGTTGGCACTTGCGCGCAAAGCGGGCGCGCGCGCATTGGCGGAGCAGGCATCCACCGCGGGCTTGAACGGCGCGCTGGCGCAAGCCGCCGCGCATGCCGCCGCGTTGGGCGCGCAACGAGTGCTTATTTTGCCCTGCGATTTGCCGCGTCTGGATGTTGCCGCGTTGGAGGCCATGCAAACGGCCGCGGCGCTGGGCACTGAGATGGTCATCGCGGCCGATCGCCATTACAAAGGCACCAACGCCTTGCTGGTGGACGCCAGCGTGCGCGAGTTCGCGTTTGGCGAAGACAGTCATGCGCGGCACCTGGCACTTGGCGACGCGCGCCGCGTGCGTAGCTTTCCCTGCCTGCATCCAGCGCTGGCGTTTGATCTTGATACGGCGGAAGATTTCGCGGAATGGGCGAACAGCGATGACGTGCCGCGCGATTTTCTGGCCTCACTGCAGCGAACCGTGCCGCAAGCGGCGTACCGTGGCGCGGGTGTTGTAACATCACGCACCAAGTAAAATGCGCTAATACGAAAAGTGCAAAGTGAAAAGGGATTTTATGAATAGTTTGCGCATCGCCGGTTTTGCAGCAGGCGTCTTGCTTTCGACACAGGCCGTCGCACAAACCGCTGCTTATCCGAACCGCCCGATACGCATGATCGCGCCCTCATCGGCGGGCGGGCCGGTGGATGTGATCGCGCGCGCGATCAGCGTGAGTCTCGGTGAAGTGCTGGGCCAGCAGATCGTGGTGGACAATCGCGCGGGTGCTGCGGGACTGATTGGCGCCGAGATCGTGGCCAAGTCTGCGCCGGATGGTTATACGCTGCTGATGGGATTTTCCGGCCCGCTGGCGATCGTGCCGCACTTGGTGAAGCAGGTGCCGTACGACACCAACAGGGATTTCACGCCGATCACGCTGGCGGCTTCCGCGCCGTACGTGTTGCTGGTGCATCCGAGTTTGCTGGTGAAGTCGGTGAAGGAGTTGGTGGCGCTGGCGAAATCGCAGCCGGGCAAACTCAACTTCGCTTCGGGCGGCACGGGTGTGGGCATCCACATGGCCGGTGAATTGTTCAATGTGGCGGCAGGCGTGAAAATCACTCACGTGCCGTACAAAGGTGCGGGGCCGGGCATGACCGCGTTGCTCGCCGGCGAAGTGAACATGATGTTTAACGGCCTGTCAGCAGCACTGCCGCAAGTGAAAGCCGGTCGCCTGCGCGCGCTGGCGGTGGGCGGCGATAAACGTTCGGCGCTGCTGCCGGATCTGCCAACAGTAGCGGAAAGCGGATTGCAATTTAATACGTCAGGCTGGTACGGCGTGCTGGGGCCCGCGGGCCTGCCGCGCGCGTTGGTGGCCAAGCTGCGTGGCGACACCTTGCGCGCACTGGCCGCGCCGGAAACCAGGGAGCGCATGACCGCACTCGCGGTGGAAACCATCGGCTCGACGCCGGAGGCCTTTGCCGATTTGCTCAAGCAGGAATACGCGCAGTGGGGCCGGGTGGTGAAAGCGGCGGGGATTAAACAGCAGTAAGGTCAAAAAATCCTTTTGATTCTTAAACACACAACATGAAAACATCCAACATTAAAGTCCCGCTGCGCGATGGCGTGATGGGTGCGTATCTCGCCGTGCCGGACGGCCCGCCCAAAGGCGGCATCGTCGCCATCATGGAAATCTGGGGCGTGAACGACACCATGCGCCAGCACGCGCACGAGTTCGCGGAAGCCGGTTTTGTGTGCCTGGTGCCGGATCTGTTCTGGCGGCAGGAGCCGGGGGTGGCGTTGTCCGACCGCAACCCGGAAGACGGCAAGAAGGCGTTCGATCTTTATTACGATTTCGATTACGACCTCGGTGTGCGCGACATGGAAGACACGGTGAAATACCTCGCGGGTCTGCCCGAATGCAACGGCCGCGCTGGTGCGGTGGGCTATTGTCTCGGCGGCAAGCTGTGTTACCTGCTGTGTTGCCGCACCGATATCGACTGCGCGGTGGCCTACTACGGCACTTACATCGAACACAATATCCGCGAAGTTAAAAACCTGCATCGCCCGTTCATGCTGCACATGGCGATGAAAGATCGCTGGGTGCAGGCCGAAGTGAATGAACTGCTGGAACGGCGGCTGTCACCCAATCCGCTGGTGACGATACACAAATATCCCGACGCCGATCATGCGTTTGCGCGGCATGGCGGCAAGCCGTATCGCAAGGATGATGCGGATCGGGCGTTGGCGCTGACCGTGGATTTTTTTCGGCGGCACCTGGGCGGCAAATAAGCCTCGACACGGGAGCAAAAGCATGTCGAAAGTTGCCGTCATCGGTAACACCGCGCGCGCGATCGGCGCCGTATGCGCGGCGGATTTCACGCTGTCCGGCCATGAAGTTCGCTTCGCGGTTTTTCCCGAGCAAAAGGGCCAGCTTGCGGAATTGCGCAAGGCAGGCGGCTTCACCGTCGAAGGCGATGCGAAGCA
>JANPOH010000190.1:0-7259 GCA_031427895.1 Betaproteobacteria bacterium | reverse complement strand
CGTGCAGGAGCCTCAGTCGCCGGACCCGGTAATCACCAGATCGCAGTTAGCCTCAACGTCGGCATATACCGCTTCCAGCGCGGGCACTGATGCTGCGCGCTTACGATGGCGGATCACCCGTGCAACGTGGTAACGGCTCACCAGCAATTCAGCCAGATCGTCGGCGAGATGGTTGAAGTTGGGTTTTGAATTGTCGATGAAGGCGACGACTTTGCCTTGCAGGCTGTCGAGCGATTTCCACGGGCGTTGCAGGCCCGCGCCCGAACGGTTATCGACCACCACTGCCTGTGCCAGCCGCTCGCTCAGTTTTTGCGTCAGCGCGCGGATAATAATATCGCCGCCGCCGCTGGGCGGGAAAGGCACCACGAAGCGTATCGGGCGCGCGGGGTAGTCCTGTGCGAGGCCGCTGCCCGATGCAAGAGTAAAATAAAAAAATATCAACAAAAACAAATACTTATGCATTTTATACGGCTGTCGCCACCGGCAAGTTTGTTTTGCGAAAAATCGTTTATACCGCAAAATGCAAACCCATCGACGCGCAAACCCGAATCCCAAACCGCAAGGAATCCGTATGAAAGAACTTTTGCCCCTCGCCGAAAAAGCCGCCGCGTTGTTAAAGGCGCGCCAACAAACCATCGCGGTGGCGGAGTCCTCCGCCGGCGGTTTGATAAACGCAGCGTTGCTGGCGCTGCCGGGGGCGTCGGCGTATTGCAAAGGCGGCATGGTGATGTATACGCGCGACGCGCTGATGAGTTTGCGAAACGTGAACAAGGGCATGATGGACGGCATCCGCGCGTCGAGCGAGCCGTATGCGTTGCTCAAGGCGCGCGTGATCCGTGAGCATCTGATCGCCGATTGGGGCTTGAGCGAATCGGGCGCGGCGGGGCCGACCGGCAACAAGTACGGCGACAAGGCGGGCCATTGCGTGATCGCGGTGGTCAGCAACGGCACGGAGAAATCGATGACGCTTGAAACCGCCGGCAGCGACCGTCAGGCCAACATGATTGCGTTCGGGCAGGCGGCGCTGACCTTGCTGATCGAGTGCCTGGAAAGCGCGCCGGCGGCGAAGTGATGTTCACGCGGGCCGCCGTGGGACTGCTGGCGCTCATGGTGATGCTGCCGGCCGCCGCGGCCATGGCGCAGACGCCGCCCGCGCCCATCTACGAGCCGGAGTACAGCCAGCCGGGCAAGGACGTGGTGTGGGTGCCGACGCCGGAGATCATGGTGGACGCCATGATCGATCTGGCGAAGGTAACACCGGATGACTATGTGATTGATCTGGGGTCCGGCGATGGGCGGCTGGTGATCGGCGCGGCCAAACGCGGCGCGCGGGCGCTGGGCATCGAATACGACGACAACCTCGTGCGTTATTCGAAGCGCGAGGCGGAAAAGCAGGGTGTGGCGGAGAAGGCGCAATTCATGCAGGCGGATATTTTTGCGACCGATTTTTCCAGGGCGACGGTGCTCACCCTGTTTTTGTTGCCGGAGATGAATCTGCGGCTGCGTCCGCAATTTCTCGCGATGAAGCCGGGCACGCGCATCGTCGCCAATTATTTCGGCATCGGCGACTGGTCGTCCGACGAGGCGGTGCGTATTCCCGAATCGGAAAAATGCCGCAGCTATTGCGTGGCGTATCTGTGGATCGTGCCGGCGAGCGTGGCGGGCGTATGGCAAACCGCGCAGGGCGAACTCACGCTCACGCAGCAGCATCAGTATTTCAAAGGCACGCTCGGCACGCGACCGGTGGCGCAGGGCCGCGTGCGCGGCGACACGCTGAACTTTACCGTGGGCGGCGAGTCGTATAGCGGGCGTGTCAGCGGCAACGTGATCGAGGGCATGGCGGGCAACGAAGGCGCTAGCGTGCGCTGGAGCGCGACGCGCGGCGCGCGCTGATTTTTGCGCCCGGATATTTTTTATGCGGCGGTTATTGCAAACGGAGGCCTTCATGATGGCTACGCAAGGGTTGCGGCGCGCGTGCGCTGTGTTTGGTCTTGCGCTACTGGTCCCGGTGACCTGGGCGCAGGCGGAAAAAACGCCCGCGGCAACAACGCCTGCGGCAACAACGCCCGCAGCAACAACGCCCGCGGCGAAGGAGGCGCCTGCGGCAAGCGCCACGCCCGCCGCCGGTGAGTTTGTTCCCGAAACCGGCCAGCCGGGCAAGGACGTGGTGTGGGTGCCGACGGCGCAAACGCTGGTGAACAAAATGCTCGACATGGCGAAACTCACGCCACGGGATTTTCTGATCGATCTCGGTTCCGGCGACGGACGCACGGTGATTACCGCAGCCAAGCGCGGCGCGAAAGCGCACGGCATCGAATACAACCCCGACATGGTGGCGCTGTCCAAACGCAACGCCGAGAAAGAAGGCGTGGCCGGCAGAGCCACCTTCGAGAAGGCGGATATTTTTGCCAGTGACTATTCCCAAGCCACGGTAATCACTTTGTTTTTACTGCCCGAACTTAATGTCAAATTGCGCCCGGCCATACTCAACATGAAACCCGGCACGCGCGTCGCCGCGAACTCGTTCGATATGGGCGACTGGCAGCCCGATGAAACCGCGCGCGTCGAGGGCGAATGCACCTCGTGGTGTACCGCGTATCTGTGGATCGTGCCGGCGAAAGTCGCGGGTGCGTGGAAGCTCGCGCATGGCGAGCTGACGCTCACGCAGCAGTATCAAACCATCAGCGGCACGCTACGCATGAACGGCAACACGCAGGCGCTGACCGTGACCCGCGGCAAGCTTGACGGCGAGAATGTCAGCTTCGTCGTGGGCGGCGTGGAGTACGGCGGGCGCGTCAGAGGCGACGCAATGGATGGCACAATGGCGGCGGGCGCGACGCGCGCGCCGTGGAGCGCGACTCGTGTCGCGGGCGGCAGGTAAAGCGGTTTTTCAAGGAGAGTCATGGTGAAAGCATTGCGTTGGGTTTGCGCGGCGGCGTGCGCGTTGTTGTTGAATGCCTCGGTACAGGCGCAGCCCGCGCCCAACGCGCAGGAGTTTCAGCCCGAAGTCGGGCAGGAAGGCAAAGACGTGGTGTGGGTGCCGACCTCGCTCGCGCTGGTGAACAAAATGCTCGACATGGCCAAGGCCACGCCGAAAGACTATGTGATTGATCTGGGCTCCGGCGACGGGCGCACTGTCATCGCGGCCGCCAAGCGCGGCATCAAGGCGCTTGGCATTGAATACAACCCCGACTTGGTGGAGTTGTCCAAACGCGCCGCCGCGAAAGAAGGCGTCACCGAGCACGCCACCTTCATGAAAGCCGATTTATTCGAGACCGATTTTTCGCAGGCGACGGTCATCACCATGTTCCTGTTGCCCGATATCAATCTCAAGCTGCGTCCGAAAATTCTGAATTTCAAACCCGGCACGCGCATCGTGTCCAACACCTTCACCATGGGCGACTGGGCGCCCGACGAAACCGGCACCGCGGCCAGCGACGAAGGCTCCAGCTATTACCGCACCGCGCTGCTGTGGATCGTGCCGGCCAAGGTGGACGGCACGTGGAAGTCGACGGGTGGGGACATCACCTTCAAACAGGAATTCCAGAAATTCTCCGGCGCGATCAACGCCGGCGGCGTCACCACGCTCGTCACCGGCGGCAAGCTGCGCGGCGAGCAAATTCAATTCAGCGCGGGCGGCACGCAGTACAGCGGCGCTGTCAACGGCAACCGCATTACCGGCACGGCGACAGCGGGCGGCGCGAGCCGCGAGTGGAGCGCAACGCGCGTGAAATAGCGCTGGAATGGCGCCGCGCAAAAATAAGCCTGTCCGCATCGACTTTTGCGTGATGCGGGCAACCGTATCCGCAACCGGAGCCTACGCATGACAGACAAGTCCCAGCGTGTTTCGCAACCCCAGCCGCATAAACTCATCAGCGAAAAAGACGTGTGGATTCCGTTGCGCGACGGCGGTCGTTTATGCGCGGATATTTTTCGCCCCGACACGCAGACCCGCGTGCCGGTGATCGCCAACATCAGCGTGTATCAGAAAGACAAGCTGTGGATACCACCCGCCGATCTGGATGAAAAAGCCAATCCGCACATGAACTGGGAAACCGTGAATCCCGAATGGTGGTGCCCGCGCGAGTATGCCTGCCTGCGAATTGACTCGCGCGGTTCGGGCAAGTCGCCCGGTCGCTGCGAGCCGAGTTCGTATCAGGAGGCGGTGGATTTTTATGATTGCATCGAATGGGTGGCGAAGCAGCCCTGGTGCAACGGCAGTGTCGGCACGCTGGGGATTTCGTATCACGCCAGCTCGCAGTGGCGCGTGGCGAACCTCAAGCCGCCGTCGCTAAAGGCGATCATGCCGTGGGAAGGGCGCGCGGATCAGTATCGCGATCAGTGCTACCACGGCGGTATTTTCTCCATGGGCTTTGTGTCGAACTGGATCGCCACCCACACCGCGCATCATTTGCTGGGGCGTCCGCGCAGCTTTAACCCGGAGTCGTTCCAGCCCGACATGCTCTACAACCTGATGCGTAATGACCTCGATTCGGAGTGGTGGCGCATGATGAGTGCGCGCTGGGAAAATATCACGTTGCCGGTCTACAGCGTGGGCAACTGGGGCGGTTTTTCGCTGCACTTGCGCGGCAATACCGAGGGCTACACGCAGGCCGCATCCCAACACAAAAAGCTGCGTGTCCACACCGGCACGCATTTCCATCCGTTTCATTCCGACGAAGGTCGCGCCGAGCAATTGCGCTGGTTCGATCACTGGTTAAAAGGCATCGATACCGGCATTATGGAAGAGCCGCCGGTGAAGCTCGAAATCCGCACCGGCGGCAGCAAAAAACCGTATCCGTTTCGCACGGAGAGCGAATGGCCGCTGGCGCGAACCGACTGGAAAAAGCTGTTCCTGAATATTCAGCGGGAACAATCCCAAGATGATACCGCCACCGAAGGCACGATGACGCAGGCGCCGCCCGAAAAAGTAGCCAGCGTGAGTTATTCCGCCAGCGGTTCGACGGCGGCGGGCGTGGCGTCGGGTTCGTCGCTCTCCACCACCCACGGCGGCACGGGGCGTCTGGGCGTGTCGTTCGAAACGGCGGCAATGACGCAGGACACCGAAATCACCGGCCCGCTGAAACTCGTGCTGTGGGTTTCCAGCACCAGCGAAGACATGGACATCATGGGTACGCTGCGTAACATCGGCCCCGACGGCAAAGACGTGTGGGAGGTGGGCCAGCACGGCGGCCCGGTGCCGCTGACCAAGGGCTGGTTGCGCGCCTCGCACCGCAAGCTGGATCAGCAAAAATCCACGCCGATGCGCCCGTATCACGCGCACAACGAGCGCTGGTGGCTCACGCCCAACGAGCCGGTGGAGTGCGAGGTTGAAATCTGGCCGACCTGCATCGTGCTGAAAAAAGACCACAAGCTGCGGCTCGACATTCAGCCGCGCGATGGCGTGGGCGCGGCGCCCTATACGCATTACCACTGCGACTACAACGCGGGCGCGACGAACACGATTTATTCGGGCGGCGACAAGAAGTCGTATTTGCTGGCGCCGTTTATTCCTTCGGCGTGAGGCGTTAGGCGTGAGGGGTGAGGCGTGGGGATTGACGCTCGCGCGATTTTGGGTGTTACTCAATCCTCGATCCTGAATCCTGCCTTACAAGGAGCGTTCATGGCCGCTGAAAGAAAACGTACTGCCTTTGTCACCGGCGCCACCCAAGGCATGGGTGCGGCGCTCGCGTTGCGTCTCGCGCAGGATGGCTACGATGTCGCGGTCTCCGGGACCAATCCCGATAATCTCAAGAACGCGGTGAGCGCACTGGAAGCGCAAGGCGTGCGCGCCATCGCCGTGCTGCTGGACTTGCGTTCACAAGCGAACATCGAGCGGGCGATGGCGCAGGTCGTCGACGCTTTCGGCGAACTGGATGTGCTGGTCAACAACGCGGGTGTCACCACGCGCTCGGCTGCGGTGGACACCACGCGCGAGGAATGGCAAACGGTGATGGACATCAACCTCACCGGCACGTTTTTCCTGTGCCGGGAGATGGGGCGGCATCTCATCGCGGGCAAGCGTGCGGGCTGTATCGTCAATTTGGGATCGACGCACGGGCTGGTCGGTTTCGCGCAGCGTTCGGCGTACGGTATTTCCAAGGCCGGCATTTCGCATATGACGCGCATGCTGGCGATCGAGTGGGCCGAGCATCGGATTCGCGTCAATGCGGTGGCGCCGGGCACGGTGGCGACGCCGTCGCGCGTCGCGTTCTTCGGCGCCGATCCCAAAGGCTTTTCCGCCATGATCGCGCGTGTGCCGCTGGCGCGCCTGTGCGGGATGGAGGAAGTGGCCGCGATGGTGAGTTACCTCGCCGGCCCCGACGCGGCGTATATTACCGGGCAGACGATGGTGCTGGACGGCGGACTCACTTCTTATTGACGCAGGAATGACAATGAAAGGATATACAACATGCTGACCAAACAACTGGCTGAATTTGTCATCAACACCCGTGAGGGCGATGTGCCGTCCGACGTGCTCGACGGCGCGCGCGACGCACTCGTCGACACGCTCGGCTGTGCGATGGCCGGCAGCCTCGATGAAGGCTCGGAGATCGTGCAACGCTGGGTGATCGAGACCGGCGCGCGAGCGCAGGCCACGGTGGTGGGCACGCAACTGTCCACCTCGCCCGCCGAGGCGGCGTTTGCCAACGGCCTTGCATCGCACGCGCTGGATTTCGACGATTCACTCACCAATCTGCGCGGGCATCCGACCGCGCCGATGCTCGGCGCGGGTCTCGCCGTGGGTGAAGCGGCAGGCGCCAGTGGTACGACAGGCAAAGCGCTACTCGCCGCGATTGCCATCGGTCTTGAAGTCGGCGGCAAACTTGGGCCGGCGCTGGGCGGCGGGCATTACATGAAAGGCTGGCACAGCACCGCGACGGTGGGTGTGTTCAGCGCCACGGCCGTGGCCGCGCGTCTGTGGGGGCTGACCCCCGCGCAACTGCAAACCGCGTGGGGCATCGCCGCGTCGCAGGCATCGGGGCTGATCCGTAATTTCGGCACCATGACCAAACCGTTTCACGCCGGCCACGCGGCGCGCAGCGGCGTGGTGGCGGCGTGGATGGAGAAGAACGGCTTCACCGCCGACGATCATATTTTTGACGGCAAGAATAATTTTTTCAGTACCTATGCGGGCACGGATGCGGTGCCGCTGGAATCGACGTTAACGAATCTCGGCAAACCGTGGGAGATGGTCAGCCCCGGTATCTACGTCAAGCGCTTTCCGTGCTGCTACTGTAACCACCGGCCGGCGGGCG
>JANPOH010000189.1:0-5121 GCA_031427895.1 Betaproteobacteria bacterium | reverse complement strand
GCGAGCCGCTGCGCGAGATTACGCCCATCGGCCCGCGCATAAAGCAAAACGACGGCATGAAGCCCATCTTGGCCTTGCCCGGCGAAATAATGCCCGGCGAGTTGGGGCCGACCAGGCGCGCGCCGTTGGCCTTGGCGGCAGCGCGGATTTCGATGGTGTCGCGCACCGGCATTTCATCGGCGGTGGCCACCACCAGCTTGCAGCCGGCTTCAATCGCCTCGATGGCGGCGGCGCGCACCAGCGGCGGCGGCACGAACACCATCGCGGTATCAGCGCGCGTGGTTTTGCACGCGGCGTGTGCGCTTTCAAACACCGGAATGCCGGCCACGTCGCCGCCGCCGCGTCCGGGTGACACGCCGGCGACCACCGTGGTGCCATAGCCGCCGGAGTCGGTGACAAAAAACTTGCCGTAGTTGCCGGTGATGCCCATCACCAGCACGCGATTGGATTGGTCGAGAAGGATGCTCATGCCGCCCTCGCCAGTTTGATCGCTTCTTTCACCGCGGCCTCAAGGCTAGCGTGATTTTTCGCGCCGAAGGTCGCAAAGATGCCGGGCACTTGATCGACGTAGGTTCCGTCGAGTTTGAACACCACGGGTTTTTTGCTTTTACGCATTGCCATATTGGCTTTCATGGCATTGGCGACGCGGTTCATGTGGGTGCCGCCGCCGAACACGCTGACCAATATCACTTTCACGGTCGGGTCGCCGTCGAGCAGCGCGAACGCGGGCTTGTAGCCGCGCGTGGAGGTGGGGCCGGGGCTGGCGTCGAGAAAACACGCAGGCTTGCCGCCCAACTGCGCGATCAAATCCATTGCGCCCATGGTGAGGCCCGCGCCGCCGGAGATCAGCCCGATGTCGCCGTCGAGCTTGACGTACATATGGCCCATCTCAAGGCTGGCGCGCAGCAGTTTGTCGGCACGGCGCCGCTCGCCGTCGCGCTGCGCGAGGATGTCGGTGTTGCGATAATGCGCCCAGTCGTCGTAAACGATCTTGGCGTCGAGCGCCATCAGGTCGCCTTCTGTCAGACGCACCAGCGGATTGATTTCGATGGTGTGGCAATCGCGCGCGGCGGCGGTTTCCACCAGGCGCTGCGCGAGAGAAATTACCCGCTCACGCAACTGAAAATCTTTTTCCACGGATTCAAGCACGGCGCGCAATTCGTGCGCGCGGAATTTCCACGGCGCGCCGAACGGGTAGCGTGCCGGCGGCGCGCCGCCTTCGATGTCGATGCCGCCCTTGGGCGAATACAGCACAACGTAACCCTCGGCCGCGCCATCGATAGTGACGGACAGATAGAGCTCGCGGTCGAATGGCAACCACGGATCGGCCAGCAGCACGTCGGGTTTCTCATCGCCGAAAGAGGTGGCAAAGAGTTTTTTCGCGGCGGCTTTCAGCGCGCGGGCGTTATCCACCTTGATCACGCCGCCTTGCTTGCCGCGACCGCCGCTGCGCACCTGCGCCTTTAACGCCACCGGATACTCGCGCACGCGCGGCGCGGCAGTGCCGGGTTTGATCAGTGTGCCTTTGGGGACTGCAACGCCCACCGAGCGCAGCAAAGCCTTGGCTTCGTGTTCAAGAATCATCATGGATAAACGCGTCTCCCGTGTATGCCTAGGCGTAAGGTGGTGAGAGGTAGTGAGAGGTAGTGAAGTGAAGTGGCAGGAAGTGCTGCGTGCAAGTCCAGCATACGCAATTGTCTGCCGGTCTCGTAACCCCGACTATAAATCAAAGGACGGGTGCAGACAAAACCCGTGCGGTGGAAGTGCTTGCCTGCCGTGGCGGCAGCAGGGTAAACCGCCGTCTTGCGAATCCATCAAGGGCGTCGCGTTTGACCGCTCGCCGGACCGGGGATACAGTCCATAAGCGCAAAGACACGCAATCCGCCGGTGAAACCCGGCAATCAATCCATCAGGAATCACCATCGAATAAAACCCGCCAATCTCGTCGTCATCATGTCGGATGAACACAATCCCAAGATCATGGGGGCAAGCGGACATCCCGTGGTCAAGACGCCGCATCTCGATGCGCTGGCGGCGCGCGGCACGATGTTTACCTCGGCCTACACCACCAGTCCGGTTTGCGTGCCGGCGCGCGCGGCGTTCGCGGTGGGCAAGTACGTGCATCAAATCGGTTACTGGGATAACGCCGATGCTTACGAAGGCGCGATCCCGAGCTGGCATCACCGGCTGCGCGACGCCGGGCATTACACCGCGTCCATCGGCAAGCTGCATTTTCGCGGACTGGACGGCGACGACTACGGCTTTAACGAAGTGCAGATCGCGATGCAGATCATCGAGGGCAAGGGTGACTTGATGGGCCTGGTGCGCAACGATCTGCCGGAGCGCGCGCTGTCGTGGAAGATCGCCAAACTGGCGGGGCCGGGCGAGACTTCGTATACGTCGTACGACCGCGACATCTGTACGCGCGCGCAGATTTGGCTGCGCGAAGAAGCGCCCAAACATACCGACAAGCCGTGGGTGTTGTTCGTGTCGCTGGTGTGTCCGCATTTTCCGCTGGTGGCGCCCGCCGAGTTTTACTACCGCTATGCGCCCGAATGCGTGCAACTGCCCAAGCAGTATGCGCCGCACGAGCGGCCCCAACACCCGTACTTGCGCGACTACGCGGAAAGCTTTTGCTACGACATCCTCGCGCCCGCAGGCACGCCTGCCGCGGTGATCGCAAAAATCAACGCCGATCTGCAGCGCGTGCTTGCCCTGCCCGATGTAAAAGAACGCCTCGCCTCGCAAGGCGGCGACGCGCATCACAGCAGCGCCGAGGCGTTCGGCACGTTCATGAAAGCCGAACACGCAAAATATGCAAAGATAATCGCCGAGGCGAAAATCAGGGTGGATTGATTACGGCCTCGTCACGGCGATTGAGCAGCGGCCTTGTCAACTGTGACAGCGACACTGTCTGCCTGCCGGCGGCATCAAAGTTTTCCGGCGCCAGCCAGCGCGTAAACGCCGCATCGATGGCAGGCCATTCGCTGTCGATAATCGCAAACCATGCGGTGTCGCGGCTGCGTTGTTTGTAAATCGTCGCTTGGCGAAAGACACCCTCGTACGAAAAGCCGTAACGTTGCGCCGCCGTGCGCGAGGGCGCGTTGTAGCTGTCGCATTTCCATTCATAGCGCCGATAGCCGAGTTCGAATGCGTGCTTCATCATCAGGTGCATCGCCTCGGTGGCGGCGCGCGTGCGTTGCAGCAGCGGCGAATACTTGATGCCGCCGACTTCAATGCAGCCGTTTTTCGGATCGATACGCATATAGCTCGCCACGCCCACGGCTTTTTGATCGTGCAAATTCACGATGGCGTAGAACAGCGGGTCATCACCCATGCACGAGGTGCGCATCCACTCGCGAAAATCATCCGGCGTGAGCAGCGGGCCGTAGGTCATGTAGGTCCAGCCGGAGCCGTCGGTGTCCAGCGCATTGGCCGCGCAAAGATCGTTCAGGTGACGCGCGGGATCAAGGCGCTCCAGACGGCAATAACGCCCAGTCAAGGTCGCGCCGGAAGGATGCGGCGGCGCTGTCCACGCCGGCATCGGGAAGCCGACAGCTTGGCCTAATTCGTTGCGATGCGAAGACATAAAAGTGTTTAAAAACAGATAGTTATGATTGCATCACCCAATGCGCTATTGCAGACGCCGCAATTCCGCCACGGCGCCTTCGTATTCCAGCAGATTCTTCGCGCAATCGCGCTGCACGCCTTGCAGTAATTTTTGCGCGGGCGCGCGTTCGCCCTTGATGAGGTGCGCGTGCGCGATATAAAAATTGGCTTCGCACTGGATCTCGCGGCGGCGCGTGGCGTCGGGCGTGGTGGCGGCGGCCATCACGGAGTTCACGTCTGTGCGCCCCATATAAAGCGCGATCACCGCAGAAGGCCAGCCCGCGCGCAGGCGGCGGGTTTCACGTTCCAGCAGTTCGTCGGCGTCTGGATTGCCGCCGCGCTTGCGCGAGAGGTGGAGCCACAGCGCCGTGTAGATATTGGGTTTGGCCTTGAGGGCGACCTCGAAATCGTTTGCCGAGCGGGTAAATTCAGATTGGTAAAACAGCGTGCGCCCGCGTGCAAAATGCACGCCCTGGGCGCTGGCATCGAGTTGCAACGCCTTGTCGAAATCCGCGATGGCGCGCGGGTAATCGCCTTTCACCGTGAGTTCGATGCCGCGTGCGTGAAACAGCACCGGATCGTCGCTGCGCAGCTTGATCGCGATATCAAAATCCGCAATGGCGCGCTCGAATTCCCCTTTGTTGGACCACGCCGTGCCGCGAAAGTAATTGGCGTGGCGCACCTTGGGATCAAGCTTTAACGCGGCGGTGTGATCGGCGATGGCCTTGTCGTACTCGCCCTTATCCGATTGGTGCATGCCGCGCAGCGCATACCACTGTGCGAGCATTTCGTTGTTGGCCTTGCGGCCTTCAATGGCGGCGGTGCAATGCTTGATCGCGAGTTCGAGATTGTTTTTGGTATCGCGGCACAAGTTCGCGTCCGTATTGGGCAACACGGTGGTTTGTGCCTGTGCAACTGTGCCGGCGAAAATCCAGCAAAGCAGTATCCATCGTAGGGTCATGCGTGCTTTCCTGATTGAGGCATGGTTGAAGCGTGGATTATAACGCCGCGCCGCAGGGTGATATGGCGTGCGAAGTATTTTCCAATCCAGGTATGAGCCTGAACGAAGGGTAATTTAAGCGGTTGTAGGTTCAGATTGATCGGGTTTTAAAAGTGGATTCTAAGCGCCCCGCAGCGGTGTGTGGGGAAATTCCTGTCGGGTAGAGCTGTTTGCACTTGCATCCGCCGTTTTTGGGTTTGCAAATCCTTTGAACAATACGCTTTTGGCATGCTGCATCTGCTGTGCCGCCATGAGGTCTGTCATTTGTTGGGATTGAATCAGTAGCGCGGTCAAAGTGGCGCTCGTTTTGAAGTTCACCAGACTTTGTTTGTCCAGCAGCACCAGGCACTCTAACGGCGTTTTCACGTCCTTGTGGTTATAGCGCTTTACGATTTTGCCTTTGGGGCTGACGATCTCCGTGGCGAACATACTGGGGCGGTGTAAGTTGAGCCAGGGATTGAAGTGCTGTTGGTAGAAATGGTTGATGGGTTCGGCATACTTTTGCGGGATGT
>JANPOH010000188.1:0-2151 GCA_031427895.1 Betaproteobacteria bacterium | reverse complement strand
GCGGCGGCGCTTTGCCGTCCACCCATTCCGCCAGCGCGATCATCAGCGCGCGCAGCGCGGGCGTGGGGCTGTGCGGGTTGCGCGGGTTGACGCAGTTGCCCGGCGTGGAGGTCATCCACGCCTGTCCGCCGTGCTGGGTGCCGGCAATCAGGTAGGCGCGCGCGTTCGCGGGCAGTTCGACGTCTTTGGTGCCCAGCGGATCGGTCACCAGCAGCGATGCGCCTTTTTGCCAGTACTCGGTGGAGGTATTGCTTTCCATCCACAGCGGATCGAAGCCGTCGTTGCGCATCAGGCCGTCGGTTTTGCCGGTGACCGGATCGGTCATGCGCGCGGTGGAAAACGGAAACGCGTTTTCCGGCATCATGTGATCTTCAAATTGCGTGTTGGTGCGCGCGGGCTGACCAAACTCCGCGTTCAAAAACACGCCGCCCACACCGGCGGTGTGCGCGAGCGCGCCGTCGAGCACCTTGCGGCCGCGCGTGTCCTGATTGAAACCTTGATACACAAAATCACGCAAAAAGCGCCCGCTTTGCGAAACGCCGAACGCCAGCGTGGCCTTGATGCCGCGCGCCGGATTGGCCGTACCCGTGGCGTCCGCGCCCTCGTAACGCATGAACGAAATCAGATCACGCGTCGCCGCCATGCCAATGCCGAGCACGCGCGGGTCTTTCGCGGGGTAGTGGAATTCGTAGATCGATCCGGTCACCGGCTTGGCGCCCTTGGTACCATCTGGCATTAGACGGATTTCGCGGTCGTTCAAATAGGCCCAGCCGGACGCGGGAATCTCGGTGAGCGCATCGGCCTCGCGGCGGCGCACGGTGAGTTTCGCCTGTGATTGCTCCAGCGTGGCGGCGTTGTGCGTGAGGCGAAAGGTCTCGCGCACGGGGCTGCGTGTGCCGCTGACCAGCTCATCACGAATGACGCGCACGATGGGTTTGCCGTTGTGGGTGGCGATGACCGGCTTCATTGCCATGCCGACATTGCCGCGCGGTGCGTCGGGGTCCCAGCCACTCCACAAAAACGTGAATCCCATGTTGAACAGCAGACCGGTGCCCGCGTCATCCAGCGTGCGCGGATCATTGGCCTGCGCCACCGACTTGGGGCGCGCATCCATCAGCCGCCAGTGGATGTACTTGCGCCCGCGATTGGTCACGTCGTAAATCAGTTTGCCGTTGCCCCGCGCACCCTCCACCGGGCGCAGCATGAAAAAATCCGCTTCGTATTCCACGCGGCCCGCTGCGTTGCGCGGCGCTTTGTCGAGATTGACGATCACCTTGTTGCGAGCGTCGGCGGGATCGAGCTCGCCCTTGAATGTGCCGCGCACACGCTCATACGCGCCGGCGTTGCCGAAGCTGCTGCCCTCCGCAAAAGGTTCGACCGCAACGATGTTGAATTCCGTGACGCGTGAATGCGCCGAGGTGGCGAGGAGTGCGGTCATGGCCCATCCGATCAACCTGGTTAAGAAGGTTTTCATATTATAAGCATTTGTTTTTAAAAGATAATTTGTGGATATTCTTTGTGGCGCGGATCAGCATTACACAACTTCAGGCCGGCAGCAATCGCTGCCCGCGCCAGACACCCCCATTACCGGTGTGCCAGGAGCGATATCGCCGCGCTCATGTATCATCGATTTCTCATTGTGGAGGAGGCTTCATGAAAATCAAAAACATTTCCTGGTTGGCATTGTCCGGCGCGGCACTGGCGTTGGGGCGCGTTGCCGCACGCGGCAGCACAACCATTTCCCGTCAAACCGATCCGCATCGTCGTGCCCTTCCCCGCAGGCGGCACCACCGACGTGGTGGCGCGGCTGGTGGCGCAGCGCATGAGCGAATCGATGGGCCAGCCGGTGGTGGTGGATAACCGCGGCGGCGCGGGCGGCGCGCTGGGCGCGGACATCGTGGCGAAATCAAACCCCGACGGCTACACACTGCTGATGCACAACATCACCTTTCCGTTGTCGTCCGTGGCGCAAACGCTGGCGAAACGTTCGCCGTTTGATGCCGAGAAAGATTTCGCTGGGGTATCGATTGCCGTGTACGTGCCGTTCGTGCTGACCGCGCATCCCAGCGTGCCGGCGAATGACCTGCGCGAGCTGGTGACGTTGCTGAGCGGCAACAGCAAACTGAAATACAACTACGGCTCCACCGGTCC
>JANPOH010000187.1:0-2598 GCA_031427895.1 Betaproteobacteria bacterium | reverse complement strand
GCGCGCCCCAGATTCAAGTGCGCGGCCACCTCCTTAAAATAGCGTATATCGCGGATTTCCATGCGTAACCATAATTCATCGGGATTGATCTTTCGGATGATTGCGGAGTACGGGGCCGGGTGTCAATCTATGTTGCATCGTGAGCAACCCGCACAAGGAGACATCATGACCACCACCCTCAGGGCGTTATGTATCGCAGCCTGGTTATTTGCATCGGCAGGTACGGTTTGCGCGCAGAATTTCCCGGTGCGTCCGGTACGCATCATCGTGCCCGCCACGCCGGGCAACCCCTCCGACATCATTGCGCGCATCATCGGCGCCAAGCTCAGCGAATTGTGGGGACAATCGGTGGTCTACGAGAACCGCCCCGGTGGCGGCGGCACCCTGGGCATCGCGCAGGCCGCCAAGGCCGCGCCGGACGGCTATGCTCACTGCGTCGACGCCACGCGCGCGCTGGCGCGTGCCTGCGTCGCATGGGCTCGCGCATCTGCTAGAACTTGAATTTGATATTCGGACGCACGGCACGTGTGGACGGGGCGGAAGACGCGGCAGGTACTACAGACCCCGTTTCGCGCACATAAATGTCGTATAACAGCAGCCAACGTCGGCAATCCGGATCAGCGACCGGCTCGACACCATGAAATGAATTGTCGGTCTTGAAGAACGCGAATAATGAATTCGGCGAAAACGGGTTTGTATGCAAACGCGTGAACTGGTCACGGTTGTGATGTGGCCCGCCCGGGCAGCGAAACTCAGGCGTGTTGGGTACATAAATCGATGTACCCAAGTGCGCCTGCGATAGATCGGGCGGCAGGTAAAACAGCAGGGTCACGACCTTGCGCGTGGCGTCGGTATGCGGCCCCAATTGGTAGTTTGTGACATCCTGAACCAGCAGCCCTTCATCATAGAACTGGACGGCATTCTCGGGAAAACGCTGATCGATAAAGGGCTTGAATTTGCTCATCACCAGCGCCTGGAATCGCCCTCCCACCAGCCATCTACGCACCTCCGCCCAAAAAGCCCGCTTGTCCGCGGGCAACGTCGCCAGGCTCTCATCTTCCAGTCCCAGTACGAAACGCTCCTTGTACCCCTTCACCCTCCGCGCCTGCTCAATGGGAATCATGGCATCGGGATCAGGCAGGTGCTGCTGTATCAACCGGTAATAATCGGCGGGAAACACATCGGGAATATAAAAATGCGGATAGGGAAACATGCTGAAAGGCACATTCCCCACCTTGTAAGCCAGTTGTACTTCAGCGTCTGAAAACATACTCGGCAACTCCGGTGAAAGTACCTTCCTTGCGTTCGGCCCGCCGAACCTGCACGGGATCATGCTGTAGGCCCATCGCGTTCAGTTCCAGCACCATGGCGCGATGATCCTCAAGGTTCTGATTGGTTTCAATCAGTACTGAGCGTACGGCCGAATTCGCCAGTGTTGTTCGCGCCCCGGCAACCACTTTGGGCTCGAATCCGTCAACATCAATCTTGATGTGCGTGGGCACCGGTACAGTTCCCTTCGCCACCAGTTCATCGAGCGTATACGCAATACACCCCTGCACGAACTGCGCTTGCAGCGGCTCATGCTTAAAATCGAGCGCTTCTCCCACTGAATGGCAGGACCCACCAACGCGCAAATCCGCCATGTGCAGATCAAACAGGCCGGATGCGTCGGACAATCCCATGCAATAGGCTTTCACCTGGCCCGCGAGGCCGTTAAGGAGAATGTTGCGATTCAGAAGTGCATAGTTCTGGGATTCAGGCTCAAATGCATACACACGGGCACGCCGGGTGGCCGCCGCCCAGATCGTGTACATGCCAACATTGGCGCCACAGTCGACCAAAACATCGTCGGGCTTGAATTCGGCGATCCACTCCAGCGTCCATGGTTCTTTCTCGTAAATCGATTCCGCGCGCCAGCGCGTCATGGCGCCAGGCGTTGAAAAAACCATGGTCACACCATCATGCTCAATCTCGCATCGCGGGTTCAAGTTCTCGTACTGTTCCAGCGTTAATTGCGGCGACAGACTCTGGATGGGCGCGGCAGTCGGCAGTGCGGGTGGTGGGACGCCTCGCACGAACATCTGCTTCAATACCGTCAATAAAATACTCATGAGTGAAAGTCCAAGGGTAATTAATCGTAGCCAGGCCCACTGTCATGACGCGCCGCAAATGGGTTACTGCGTTCAACCAGTCTTCATGATCAAGCCGAGATATCGCGTATGCGTTTGTGGAAAGCCCCGTTTCCTCTGATGAGAGGAAAATGTATCCTCCGATTGAAGTGTGGTCAACCTCTGATTACTCGATGGCCTTTTTGCGCGCGGCGACTGGCAGGCGAATACCTCGCGACAAGGCGCATCGTCGCGATGGATTTAGCCTGCCAGTCCAGTCAAGCGCTTCTAAACGAGGTCACACAGCGCGTTAAAACACGACTGCCGCCTCGTGCCGTATATCGTCAAGTACGAGTTGCAGCCTTCCAGCCTGTGCATATAGCGCCGCCCCCACCTCGGTTAATGCCACACCCTTGGGCGTGCGGCGCACGAGCTTGCCGCCGACGGATTTTTCAAGCCGGCGCAGGCTCTTGCTGAGCGCGGTGGCGCT
>JANPOH010000186.1:0-3569 GCA_031427895.1 Betaproteobacteria bacterium | reverse complement strand
CATGAAAGCCGTAAATCACTTGGGGTTCTGACATAATTAAACCAATAAAAACAAATAGTTATGAATCAACCTGAAGGCTACGCCACTGCATCGTCAAGTGCAAAGTCGATACGCGCCGAATCCAGATTGGCGCGCATCACTTTCACCCGCACGCGATCCCCCAGGCGGAAACATCGCTTGGTGCGCTCGCCCATCATCTGGTGTTTGGCCGCATCAAAATGAAATTAATCCTTGCCCAGATCGGAGACATGCACCAGCCCTTCCGCGTAAATATCGTCAAGCGCGACAAAGATGCCGAAACCGGTGACGCCGCTGATACTGCCGTTGTAACTTTCGCCGACCTTGTCCCGCATGTAGTAGCACTTGAGCCAGTTGGTAACGTCGCGCGTGGCTTCGTCGGCGCGGCGCTCGGTCATGGAGCATTGCTCGCCAAGCGCGATCCAGTCGCCCGGTTCATAGCGCGATTTCGCCAGCACCGCCTTGATCGCGCGATGCACCAGCAAATCGGGATAGCGACGGATCGGCGAGGTGAAGTGCGTATACGACTCGTACGCGAGGCCAAAGTGGCCGGCGTTTTTGGGGCTGTACACCGCCTGTTTCAGCGAGCGCAGCATCACCGTTTGCAGCAGTTGCGCGTCAGGCCTGTCGCGCACTTTGGCGAGCAGCGCGGCGTAATCCTTGGCATGCGGCTTGTCGCCGCCGCCCAGATCAAAACCGAAGCTGCCGAGAAATTCGCGCAACGCGGCGAGTTTCTCGGGCGTCGGCCCTTCATGCACGCGAAACAGCATCGGATGCGCGTTCTCCCACAGGAAATCCGAGGCGCAGACGTTGGCCGCCAGCATGCATTCTTCAATCACGCGATGCGCGTCGTTGCGCTTGACCGGCACGATGCGTTCGATCTTGCGCTGGTCGTTGAAAATAATTTCGGTCTCGGTGGTCTCGAAATCTATCGCGCCGCGTTTGGCGCGCGCCTTGACCAGCTTGCCGAACAGCGTGGCGAGATTTTTCAGGTGCGGCAGCAACTTGCGTTGCGCGGGCGTGCCGGCGGTTTTGTCCGCCAGCATCGCCGCGACCACGGTGTAGGTCAGCCGCGCGTGCGAACGCATCACCGCCTCGTGAAACGAATAATCGGTGATTTTCCCTTGCGCGTTAACCGTCATGTCGCAGGCCATGCACAGCCGGTCCACATCCGGGTTGATCGAGCACAGGCCGTTGGACAAGTGCTCCGGCAGCATGGGAATGACCTGGCGCGGAAAATACACCGAGTTGCCCCGCAATTTCGCCTCGATATCCAGCGCGTCGCCGGGCTTGACGTAGTAGCTCACATCCGCGATCGCCACGATCAGACGAAACTCGCCGCGACCGTGCGTTTCGCAATACACCGCGTCGTCAAAATCGCGCGCGGTTTCGCCGTCGATCGTCACCAGCGGCAGACCGCGTAAATCGAGGCGGCCCTTACAATCTTTGGCGCTGACGGTCGGCGCATATTTCGCCGCCAGTTTTTCGACCTCGGGCGGGAACGCGTGCGGCAGGGTATGTTTACGCAGCGCAATCTGGATTTCCATGCCGGGATCGCCGTAGTCGCCCAGCAGCTCCACCACGCGCGCCACCGGCTGGCTATGCCGCGCGGGCTGCGCGATCAGTTCGACCGTCACCACCTGCCCTGCCTTGGCGTCGCCAATCTGGTCCGGCGGCACCAGAAACTCCTGACTGATGCGCTTGTCTTCGGCCACCACGAAGTACACGCCGTGACGGCTTTGCAAGCGCCCCACGTGGCGTGTTTTGGCGCGCTCCAGTATTTCGGCGATCTTGCCTTCCGGGCGACCGCGGCGATCCATGCCGGAAATGCGTGCCATCACACGGTCGCCGTGCAGCACCTTACGCATTTCGTCCGGGCCGAGAAACAGGTCCGGCCCCTGATTTTCACCCGTTGCGTCGCGCACCAGAAAACCGAAACCGTCAGGGTGCCCCTGCACTTTGCCGGCCACCAGATCGAGTTTTTCGACGATGCAAATCGCATCGCGACGGTTACGCATGATCTGGCCTTCACGCTCCATCGCGGCCAACCGCCGCGTAAACGCGATGGCTTCTTCCGCATGAATACCGAGCAGCGCGGACAACTCCGGCTCCGCCACCGGCACGCCCTGTTCCTTGAGCGTCGCCAGTATGAATTCACGGCTGGGCAAGGGGTTTTCGTAACGCAGCACTTCGCGCTCGTAAAACGGATCGCGCTGGTTACGCGCGGCAATCGATGGATGCGCCGCATAAACGGGTTTCGCGCCGCCCACGGCATCCGGTTTGGCCAGGTTTCGCGGCGCACGCGGGGTGCGTGCGGGGTGCGCTGCCCGCGCCTCGCGCGGCACGCGGCCAGCGGGCTGTTGCTTGCGGGCCTTGGCTGCGTTGCCTGCGCTGGGCGCCGTTTTGCTTTTGCCCGTGCGCGCACCGCGTGCGGCGGCGGCACTTTGTGTGTTTTCTTTTTTACGTGTTTTCATTTGAATAATTCAGGGGGTTCGGATAAAATCGCGGCCTGCTTTCCATTGGCCCAGGTGGCGGAATTGGTAGACGCACCAGCTTCAGGTGCTGGCGGGTAATACCGTGGGGGTTCGAGTCCCTTCCTGGGCACCAGTAGAACCAGAGAACCAAAGTACAGTAGCAAAACCAAACGATGTGCGACAAATGCGGAACGATGAAAATCGCTCCGCATTTTTCATTTTATGCACTCAACGGCACGGCGACCGCCCAGATGGTCAATCCACAAACGGTCAATCCACAAACGGATGGCGCCGTACGATGGTTTGCTCGCGATCCGGGCCGGTGGACACAATATCAATCGGCACGCCGCACACTTCCTGCATACGGTTCAGGTAGTTCTGCGCGGCTTTCGGCAACTTTTCAAATTGCGTCACGCCCAGCGTGCTGTCGGACCAGCCGGGCATTTCTTCGTACACCGGCTCGCACTGCGCCAGCAACTCGCCGCCGAACGGCAGGATGTCGCGCGCCACGCCATTCATCTTGTAGCCCACGCACAGTTGCACGCGATCCATGCCGTCCATCACGTCGAGCTTCATCACGCATAGACCCGACACGCCATTGATCTGGATCGCGCGCTTTAACGCCGCCGCGTCAAACCAGCCGCAGCGGCGCGGCCTGCCGGTGGTGGCGCCAAACTCGTTGCCGCGGGTGGCCAGATATTTGCCGGTGTCGTCTTCCAGTTCGGTGGGAAAAGGGCCGGAACCGACGCGCGTGGTGTACGCCTTGGTGATGCCCAGCACATAATTCAGCGCCCCTGGCCCGACGCCCGACCCGGCCGCCGCCGCACCGGCAACGCAGTTGCTTGAGGTGACGAACGGGTAGGTGCCGTGATCGATATCGAGCAGCGTGCCCTGCGCGCCCTCGAACAGCAGATTTTTGCCCGCCTGCTGGGCTTCGTAAAGCATGCGCGGCACATCGCCCACCATCGGCTTGATGCGCTCGGCGTAGGATAGCGTTTCGTCCAGCGTCTTCTGAAAATCAACGATCTCGGTCTTGAAATAATTTTTCAGCACGAAGTTATGGAAATCGAGCACTTC
>JANPOH010000185.1:0-16097 GCA_031427895.1 Betaproteobacteria bacterium | reverse complement strand
GGTATAACGTCGCGTTCGCTGCACAGGCCCAACGCCGGATAACGTAAATATTCTTATAAAACAAGTACATGCCCTTCGGTTTTTACATCATCATGGCGGCGCAATTTTTTTCGTCGCTCGCCGACAACGCACTCCTCATCGCCGCTATCGCACTCCTGATGCAGCTCTACGCACCCGAGTGGATGACGCCAATGTTAAAGTTTGTTTTCACGGTGTCATACGTGCTGTTCGCGGCGGTAGTCGGCGCATTCGCCGATTCGATGCCCAAGGGCCGCGTGATGTTCATCACCAACACCATCAAGATTGTCGGCTGCCTGCTGATATTCACCCACGAATGGTGGTCAATACCCGGCTTTGAAGATTACGCGACGATACTGTTCGGCTATGCCGTGGTGGGGCTGGGCGCCGCCGCTTACTCGCCCGCCAAGTACGGCATCCTCACCGAATACCTGCCGCATCACAAACTGGTGGTCGCCAACGGCTGGATTGAAGGTTTGACGGTCGGCTCGATTATCTGCGGCACGCTGCTCGGCGGCATGCTGGTGAGCGAGACGGTTTCCACCAAGCTTCTCGCGATGGACCTGCCGCGTATCGAAACGGGGATCGATAGCGCCGGCGAAGCCGCCATCGTCGTCATCATCGTTCTCTACATCATCGCGGCGATCTTCAATCTCTTCATTCCGAACACCGGCGTTGATCACAAAATGGTCAATCGCAGCCCGATTTTCCTGATCCGCGAATTCGCCCATTGCGTGAAGCTGCTGTGGAGCGACAAGCTCGGCCAGATATCACTGGCCACCACCACGCTGTTCTGGGGCGCGGGGGCGACGCTGCAATTTATCGTGCTCAAATGGGCCGAAGTCTCCTTGGGCTATACCTTGTCGCAGGGCACCTATCTGCAAGGCGTGTGCGCGCTGGGCATCGCCATTGGCGCCATCCTCGCGGCAAAGATGGTGCCGCTCAATCGCGCGGTGAACGTTATCCCCCTGGGCATTGCGATGGGCCTGCTGGTGCTGCTGATGATCGTGGTGAACACGGTCTATCTGGCGGTGCCGCTCATCATATTCATCGGCGGGCTGGCGGGGTTTTTCGTGGTGCCGATGAACGCCCTACTGCAACACCGCGGGCACATCCTGATGGGCGCGGGACACTCCATCGCCGTGCAAAACTTCAACGAAAACATCTCCATCCTGATGATGATCGGCCTCTACGCCCTGCTTATCAGCATAGATTTATCGATCTACATCGTGATCGCAATGTTCGGCGGCTTTCTGTCGCTGTCTATGTGGCTGGTGCGAAAACGCCACCTTTACAACCTGACGCAGGGCCCGCTGCCGGCGATCCCCACGGGCGGGTTGCACTGAGTTTCGCGAGGCGTTAGGCGCGGACCGAGGGATGCCGCCTCACCCCTCACGCCAGACTCACGCTGGCTCGAACTTCAGCCGCTTCACCTTGGTCATGTCGGCGCCTTCAATACGAATCAGCTTGGTTGACGCATCGCGCTTGGGCGAATGCAGATCCCCTTCGTTGTACAGATGCGCGATGCCCGGCGTGAGCTTGTAGGTGCGCACGTGTTTGACCTTGCCCGGCTTTTCGGGGGTGGCCTGTTCAACCAGCGCCCAATCGTTCATCGCGGTTTCGCCGCGCGCCTGGCCGTAGATCGCCCATGAATGGCCGTGGTCATGCGGACCGCTTTCCTTCGGGCCTTCGTAGTTATGCGCGATGATGCAAAAACCGAATTCGGGGTCTTCGTACAGAATGTTGCGCTCTTTGCTGTTGCTGTCCACATACTTGGCAACAAACGCCTCGTCGCGCAGCACTTTGGACAACAGCGCCACCACCCGGCGGCGGCCCGCGGAACCCGGCTCCGCCTTGATTAGGTCGTGGCACTGCGCCGAGAAGGATTCCAGCGTGTACGCTACGTTTTCCATATTTCCCATGACCGCCTCCTTTGAGTGATTCAAAAAAGGGATTGTGCGCCTAAAACCCGTGCGTTGAAAAGGGGCTTCCGGGTACCCCGCCCGCCATGACAGAATGTGCGGCAGGCGTCCCGCTACAAAGGAATCCACATGATACGAAAGTTCAAGGGGTCGGCAGTCGCAGCGTTGGCCATCGCAGCCGTGGGCGCGCAAGCGCAAACCGCAACCGAGCCTTACCCCCAGCGCCCGATCCGCATGGTCGCCGCACAGTCCGCCGGTTCGTCGCTCGACACCATCCTGCGTATCTTCGCCGCGCGCATGACCGATCTGCTAGGCCAGCAACTGGTGATCGACAATCGCGGCGGCGCGGGCGGCACCATCGGCGTGGAACTCGCCGCGCGCGCGCCCGCCGACGGCTACACGCTGCTTGCGGGCGCGTCGAGTTCGATGGTGCTCTCCAGCTACACCTATAAAAAACTGCCGTTCGACACGCTCAAGGATTTCACTCCCATCTCGTTGTTCGCCAATGTCGAGGCGGTGATGGTGGTCAACCCCACGCTGCCGGTGAAAAGCGTCGGCGAGTTTCTCGCCTTGGCAAAATCACAGCCGGGCAAGCTCAACATGGGCTCGGCGGGCGTGGGCGCCTCCAGCCATCTCGCGGGCTTGCTGTTTACCGGCATGACCGGCATCCAATCCACCCACGTGCCGTATAAGGGCGGCGGACCGATGGCGACCGCCGTGGTCGCCAACGAAGCGCAATGGGCGATCTCGCCGGCGGCGGCGCTGGTCGGGCTGATCCGTGCCGGGCGGCTGCGCGCGATTGCGATCTCATCCGCCAAACGCTCGCCGATTTTGCCGGAGCTGCCCACCATCGCCGAAGCCGGCGTGCCGGGTTATGAATTCGGCAGTTGGAACGGCGTGCTGGCGCCCGCCGGCACGCCGCGCGCGATCATCAATCAGGTGCATGGCGTGATGTTCAAGGTTGCCGCCATGCAGGATGTCAAAGATCAATTTGCATCTCAAGGCTTAGCGCCCTCCGCCAGCGCCTCACCCGAGGAATTCGCCAAGTTGATTCGCGATGATTACGCCACCATCGGCAAGGTGGTGAAGACGGCGGGGATCAAGCCGGAGTAAGCCATGCGCCGCTTGCTGCTCGGATGTCTATACGCGGTTTCGTGCGCGCTCGCATTCGCGGCCGACGACATGATCCTGATTCCCGCCGGTCAATTCACCATGGGCCGCGACGACGGCCCCGACGACGAGCGCCCGGCGCACACGGTCACGCTGCCCGCCTTCCGCATCGACCGCCTGCCGGTAACCAATGCGCGCTTCGCGGAATTCTTGAATGCGCGCGGCCACAGTGCGCCGAACGGCCAGCGTTACTACGATTATGATGATAACGATGCGCGCATCCACGTGATCGCGGGCAAGTACGTGGCCGACCGCGGTTATGAAAACCACCCGGTGGTCGAACCCGCATGGCTCGGCGCACGCGAATACTGCGCGTGGCGCGGCCAGCGCCTGCCCACCGAAGCGGAGTGGGAAAAAACCGCGCGCGGAACCGATGGTCGCAAGTACCCATGGGGCAACAGCGCACCGGATAAGTCCCGCGCGCATTTCGGCGCGAGATTCAACGACACCGCGCCGGTGGAAAACTTCGCCGCGGGCGCAAGCCCTTACGGCGTGCTCGGCATGGCGGGCAATGCGTGGGAATGGGTGTCGAGCCAGTATCGCCCCTACCCGTATCGCGCCGACGATGGCCGCGAGGATTTAACGCCCGGCCCGGTGCGCGCCACGCGCGGCGGCGGACATGAGTCGCCCGCCGATGAAATCACCACCACGCAGCGCGGACGCTATTTGTCGCGCAACCCGCGCGCGGGGCATCACAACATCGCGTTTCGATGCGTAAAATAGTTGTTTAAAAACATATACTTATGATACATATCACCACTGAATTACTGGCCGCGTGGGATGGCGGGCGCATCATCCCCTTCATCGCGGCACGTCATCCTGCCTTCAACTGGGACGATGCGTATGCGGTCAGCGCCGAACTCATCAAACTGCGCCGCGCGCGCGGCGAAAAAACCGTGGGCCGCAAGATAGGCTTCACCAACCGCAACATCTGGCCGCAGTACGGCGCGACCTCGCCGATCTGGCATCCGGTGTACGACCGCACTGTGCTTTACGCGCGCGACGGCAAAGCGACGCTGTCGCTTGCGAACAGCGCGCAACCGCTGATCGAACCGGAAATCGCCTTCAAACTGCGCGCGCCGGCGCCTGTGAACTGCACCGACCCCGTGCAAATTTTGCAGGCCATCGAATGGTTTGCACCAAGTTTTGAAATCGTCTGCTGCCACTTCGCCGATTGGAAATGCACCTTCACCGAGTTCGCGGCGGCTTTTTCGCTGCACTGGCGAATCAGCAGTACCACGGAGGGCGGTATGAGTTATGCAGCAGCGTGTAGGGCGCATTAACCGAAGGGCAATGCGCCGTATGCGGTGCATCGTGCAAGACATGCGGCGCTGTATCATCGCTTCGGTGTAGCGCTCAAATCGCGTTTCCAATCCGCTTCCCATGACAAATCTCCGTGGATGGTAGAAGATGTCGGGAGAATGCCGCATTTAATAACACAGTACAAATAAGAAGATCTATGCTTTGTAACTCGGACTTCTCAGGATTTTTAAGTAGCATTACAACCAACGACGAGGCGGCAGCAGCAGCGCGATACTCGATCAACCCCCCGTTCTTTAAGCGCTTGTACCGCGGCAATCAATGACGCGGACCAGTGATAAAAAAATCCTGAAAAACAATAATCGTACCTGGATCACACAAAGGAAAAAATCTGTGCGGGATGATTTGCAATTCTTCATAAAATTTACTCAATCTTGATCCCCGCCACCTTGATCGTTTTCGCCCAGCGCACGGATTCTTCAATCATGTAGCGGCGCAATTCATCGGGCGTGCTGGGCGCGGGATCGCCGCCGTTGGCGACGAAACGCTGGTTGATCTCCGGCGCGGCGAGGCCCTTGATGATTTCCGTGTTAAGCCGCGTGACGATGGCTTGCGGCGTTTTCGCCGGTGCGAAGATGCCGTACCACGTGCTGTATTCATAACCCGGCACGGTTTCGCCGATGGCCGGCACGTTCGGCAATGCCGATGAACGCTTGGCGCTGCCCACGCCCAACGCGCTCAGGCGCCCCGCCTTGATGTGCTGCATCACGGCGGGAATGCTGCTGAACGCCATTTGTATTTGTCCGCCGATCACATCGGTCAGCGCCTGCGCGCCGCCCTTGTACGGCACATGCACGATGTTCACGCCCGCCAGCGCTTTCAGCAACTCGGTGCCCAGATGGTTCGGCGTGCCCACGCCACTGCTGCCCGCATTCAGCGCACCGGGCTTGGCCTTCGCCAGTGCGATCAAATCTTTCACGGTTTTCACCGGCAACTGCGGATTCACCACCAGCAGTTGCGGCACGATAATCACGTTGCTCACCGGCAAAAAATCCTTGTGCGCGTCGTACGGCAGCTTGCTCGACAACAGCGGATTCACCACCATGCCCGCGGAGGTGCCGAGCATAATCGTGTAACCGTCGGGCGCGGCTTGCGCGGCGATCATGGTGCCCATCACGCCGCCCGCGCCGCCGCGATTATCGACCACCATCTGCTGGCCCATCTGCTCGGACAACTTCGCCGCCATCGCGCGCCCGACCAGATCGGTGTTCCCGCCGGGCGGATAGGTGATCACCATGCGTATCGGTTTGGTGGGATAGGCCCGTCCTGAGCCTGTCGAAGCGGTTTGTGCCATCGCGTTGCATGAGCACAACGCCGCCACGGCCCAACAGAAATAACGGGGCTTCAACTCAGTCTTCCTCTGCGTAAATTTTCAGATACGACGAACGTCCGCCGTCGGCCGCAATCGTGGTGCCGGTCAGCATGCGCGAATCGTTCGACGCCAGAAACAGCGCAATCGCCGCGATGTCTTCCGAAGCGCCCGCCGAAAACGGATAGAGCTTGTGCGCGATCTGCCGCGCCCGCGCGGCGGGCGAGAGTTTTTCCGCGTTCATCCACTCCTTGTTTTCATAACGCTTGATCTGCCGCTCGGTGCGTATCGAGCCGGGCGCGATCGCGTTGGCGCGGATATTGTGTTCGACATACTGCGCCGCCAGCGTTTTGGTGAATGAAATAATGCCGCCCTTGGTCGCAGCATACGCCGGCTTCATCGAGCCCATCAGGCCCAAGTGTGACGTTACATTGATAATCGCCCCGCCGCCCGCTTTCATCAGGTGCGGAATGCCGTGACGGCAACTCAAAAACGGATGCAGCAGATTGAGGTTGATCGTGCGATGCCACACATCAAGATCCATCTCATGCACCGGCAGGTCTTCCTGCAACGAACCGCCCGCGCAGTTGAAAATAATATCCAGCCTGCCGAACTTTGCAATGGTGGCGTCCATCGCGCGCTTCATGCTGTCATCTTTCGTCACGTCGGTTTCGATGAACAGCGCGTCGCCGCCCGCCGCGCGGATTTCTTTTTCCGCCGCCTCGCCCGCCTCGCGATTCAATTCAATAATCGCCACCTTCGCGCCCTCGGCCACGAATAATTTCGCGGTGGCCTTCGCAATACCCGCGCCCGCGCCGGTAAGAAACGCTACTTTGTCTTTTAGTTTTGCCACGACGCCCTCTTTGTAATAATAAAAATTATTATTTAAAAACAAATACTTACTGTAATTATCGCCGCCCTGCCCGCATCACGCCCTTGACCTCGCGGATCATCGACAGCACGCGCTTTAACTGATCGAGATTCGCGATTTCCAGCGTAAAGCGCATGCGCGCCAGCATGTCGCGGGTCAGCGTATTGGTTGCCGTGACGTTGGCGCGCTCGCGGGTGAACACCTCGCTGATGTCGCGCAAGAGTCCCGTGCGATCCAGCGCCTCGATTTCAATTTCCGCCGCGAAGGTCGCGCCGGTGGCGGCGCCCCACTCGGCGGCCACCAAGCGTTGCGGATCCAGGCGCTTCACATTGACGCAATTCGCGCGATGCACGGTGACGCCGCGCCCTCGTGACACAAAGCCGATGATCGGCTCCGGCGGCGCGGGCTTGCAGCACTTGGCCGGCACGGTCAGCAGCTTATCGACGCCGACCACCAGCACGCCGCCGCCGTTGTTCGCGCGCGGCTTGCGCGGCGCGGGCAGGGTTTCAGCCGCGGGCGCCGCCGCCGGCGTGGGCCGCAATGCATCCTGCAAACGCTTGGGCCCCACGTCGCCACGTGCGATGTCCGCCAGAAAATCATCGAGCTTGGCGTAACCTTCCGCTTCCGCCAGCTTATCGAGATTCAGCGCCGTCATGCCGTGACGCTGCAATTCTTTCTCAAGCATCGCGCGGCCCTGGGCCACGTCGGCGTCAAAGTTCAACCGGTTAAACCACTGGCGCACGCGGCTGCGCGCGCCCTGGCTTTTGATGAAACCGAGCTGAGGATTGAGCCAGTCGCGGCTCGGCCCGCCCTTGTCGTGCGCCGGCGCGGCGGTGATTTCGACGTGCTGGCCGTTACGCAGCACGGTGTTCAGCGGCGCCATCACGCCATCGACCTTGGCGCCGCGGCAACGGTGCCCCAGTTCTGTATGCACGTGGTAGGCAAAATCAATCGGCGTCGCGCCCACCGGAAGATCGATCACCTTGCCCTGCGGCGTGAACACGTAAATGCTGTCGTCGAACAACCCGGTCTTGAACTGTTCGGCCAAATCGCCGGTGTCGCGAACCTCGTCTTTCCAATCGAGTATCTGCCGCAGCCAGGCGATTTTTTCGTCGTAATCCCTGGAACCCTTTTTTTGCCGCCCGCCTTCCTTGTAGCGCCAGTGCGCGGCCACGCCCAGCTCCGAGCTGTGATGCATCTCGTGCGTGCGGATTTGCACTTCGAGCGATTTGCCTTCCGGCCCGATCACCGCCGTGTGCAAGGAGCGGTAGTTATTGCCCTTGGGCTTGGCGATGTAATCATCGAACTCTTTCGGTATCGGCGACCACAGGTTATGCGTAAGCCCCAGCACCGCATAACAATCCTTCACGTCATCGACCAGCACGCGCACGGCACGAACGTCATACAGCGCGTCGAAATCCAGGTGCTTGCGGCGCATCTTGTTGTAAATGCTGGTGATGTGCTTGGGGCGGCCCATGACTTCGGCCTTGATGCCCGCGCGCGCGAGTTCGCCGTTGAGGATCGCCAGCACGTTCTCGATGTAGCCCTCGCGATGGACGCGCTTGTCATCGAGCAGGCGCGCGATTTCCTTGTAGGTGTCCGGGTCAAGAATGCGAAACGCGAGGTCTTCAAGCTCCCATTTCAACTGCCACACGCCGAGGCGATTCGCCAGCGGCGCGAAAATATCGCGCGTCAGTTGCGCGGTGTCGCGGCGCGCGGCTTCGTCCTCGCTTTTGACCGCGTGGCGCAAATCCTGCGTATGGTCGGCCAGTTTAATCAGCACCACGCGCACATCCTGCACCATCGCCAGCAGCATTTTTCGCAGCGCTTCAAGCTGCGCCGCCTGCACATCCGGCTTGAGCTTGCCCGCGCGGCGGCTCTCCGGCGCGCCCAGCACGCCGATGGCGCTCATGCGCCGCACGCCCTCGACCAACTCCGCGATCGTGGCGCCGAATTTATCGCGCACGCGCCGCGCGGCCGCGGCATCGAATTCAAGCGCCGGCCACAACAGCGCGGCGGCCATCGCCTCGTGCCCCAGATGCAGATCACGCAGCAACGGCGCCGCGCCCGTCACGTGCGCCAGCGCCGGCTCGCCGTTCGCCAGCGTTTTGCCTTCATACAGCGGCGTGACATACGCCAGCACCTCGCGCAGCACCCTTGCGGCGGCGGGGGATTCGACCGTGGCCATCTCGTCTATCCACGCCGGCGCATCCGCGCTTTGCGGCGTGACGAGTTTTAAGTGCGTTGCCTTGACCATTGCATCGTTTCCGTTATCGGCGGGGGACACTTCACACCGGCACGGTGGTCACGTTATAGGAAAACAGCCATTCATAACGCGCCCGCACCTTCTCGGCGGTCCATTCGCGATCGATGTATTCCTGCGCGGCCGCGGCATCGGCCAGCGTGCGGCTCTGAAAACGTTTGCCGTTTTCGGCCGAACCCAGCACCACTTTGGTCGTGCGCGCGATGCGCGCCTGCTCGTAACGCGCCAGCCCCTGCACCACATCCGCGCCCGCGGCGTCCAGCGCGCGCCCTAAAATAAATCCATCTTCCAGCGCCATCACCGCGCCCTGCGCCAGCATCGGCAACATGGAATGGCAGGCGTCTCCCAGCAAACTCACGCGCCCCACGCTCCATTTCGCCAGCGGCTCGCGGCCCATCAGCGCCCATTTATACGGCGTCGTAACATTGTCGATCATGCAATGGATATCCGCATTCCAGCCCGCGAACGAGGCGTGGCATTCCTCGTGCGTGCCGCTGGCGCTCCACGACTCGACCTGCCAGTCGTCATCGACCTCGATGATGCCATTGAAATTGATGTATTCGCCGCGATGCACCGGGTAATGCACCACATGCCCGCCCGGCCCCACCCAGTTAGTGCCGACCATCCGGCGCATATGAACCGGCAGCTTTTCCAGCGGAATCACCCCGCGCCACGACACCATGCCGGTAAACACGGGCTTGTCGTCGCCGAACAACCCTTGCCGCACACGCGAATGCACGCCATCCGCGCCGATCAGCGCATCGCCCGCGGCGGATTTTTTCTCGCCATCGCGCTCGTAGCGCAGCGTGACACCACTTGTCGATTGCTCAAAACCCGTGCAGCGCGCATTCAGATGAATCGCATCCGCCTTCTCGCGCCGCACGCCCTCGGCCAGCACTGCCAGCAAATCCGGACGATACGTCAGGTAGTGCGGAAAGCCATAACGCTCAACCGACTCCACGCCGACTTCAAACAAGGGCCACGTCTGCCCGCTGTTCCACAGGCGTATCTCCTTGCCCGACGCCTCGCAAGCGAGTTGACCGAGCGCACCCAGCACGCCCAGCTCATGCAACGCGCGCAGTCCGTTCGCGCTCAACTGCACGCCCGCGCCGACCTCGCGCAGCTCCGCCGCCTGCTCGTAAACATCGACGTCAAAACCACGCTTGAGCAATGCCAGCGCGGCAGTCAAGCCGCCGATGCCGCCGCCGGCGATGAGGATGCGGGGTTTTTGGGAATGCGATGGCATTGGGTGATTATACTTTGGAACAATGAGCCACGCTCTAGTGAATATACATAACTATATGTTTTAATTGATTTTTTTACAATTCCTCCGGTTCCGGCACCGCATCCCCCACTAGCGGAGTCTGCCAGTAACGCCGGTAGATCGCGCGATACGGCGTCACCTTGATCGTCTCGCTCGCGCCCATGTGCAGCGTCAGCGCGCCGTCGCGGTCGGTGCGATACACGTGGCTGCCGTGCCGCAGGTAGCGTTCTTCGACATCAATGTGCGGATGCCGAAAGCGATTGCGATAGCCTATGGGGTAAATCACGATGCGCGGATCGACCGCCGCGATGAATTCAGCCGTCGATGAGGTTTTGCTGCCGTGATGCGGCGCAATCAGCACTTGCGCGCGCAGCTTTTCGCGTGACGACGCCAACAACTGTTGTTCCGCGCGCGCTTCGATATCCGCCGGAATTAACACTGCGCCAGTACGGGTCGCAATGCGTAACACGCAGCCGCGATTGTTGTCCTTGATCGACGCATCATCGTAACTCGCGCGCGTCGGATGCAGCATGTCGAAACGCACGCCATCCCATTCCCACGTTTGCCCGGCGACGCATTTTGCCGCGCTGGCGGCTTCAAACCGCAACGGGTCGATCTCCGGTATCGAGGTGAGCAATTGCGCCACCGGCATCGCCTGCAACACCGATGACGCGCCGCCGTAGTGATCGGCGTCGTCATGGCTCACGATCAAGGTATCCAGCGCCGTCACGCCAACCGCGCGCAGGTACGGCACGATCATGCGATTGCCGCTGTCGGCCTGCGGACCGAAGGTGGGGCCCGTGTCGAACAGAAGCGCGTGATTGCGTGTACGCGCCACCACCGCGAGGCCGTGACCGACATCCAGCACGGTAAGCCGCATCTCGCCTTCGGCCAAGGGCGGCGGCGCGGCAAGAAACAGCGGCAAGAACCCCGCCAGCCCCGCCCAGCGTAACGGAACCCCGCGCGGCAACAGCAGAATGACGGTGCCGATCACCGCCACCAGTACCGTCCATCCCGGCGGCGCGTGCTGCTGCCACACGGCCGCGGGCAAGTTGCTCATCCACTCCAACGCAATAAAACACCACGCCATGATGAGATGCGCCAATTGCAGCACCCAATCAAACGGCAACACCATGCCCACCAGCGTCAGAGGCACCACCACCAGACTCACTAGTGGAATCGCCAGCGCGTTGGCCAGCGGCGAGATCACCGACACCTGCTGAAACATCGCCAGCAGCGCCGGCATCAGCGCCAGCGTCACCGCCCACTGCACCTGCGCCCACGTCGCAAGCCAATGTGGCGTGCCGGTGCGCCCCACGCTCACGTACAGAATAATCCCCACCGCGCCGAACGACAGCCAAAAGCCCGCCGCCAGCACCGCCCACGGATCGATCAGCACTACCACCAGCAGCGCGATGCTCAATACCGCCGACGCGGAACTCATGCGGTTTAACCACAGCGCCGCCGCCATCACCATCAGCATGTAGAGCGTGCGTTGCGCGGGCACCTCGAAGCCCGCGAGCAGGGTGTAGAGCAATGCAGCCATCAGCCCGGCGATCACCGCCGCCTTGCGCGCGGGCAACCAGAGCGCCAGCCGCGCGCCCCGGCGCCACAAGCCATACGCCAGCGCGAACATCATTCCCGACACCATGGTCACGTGCAACCCGGAAATGCTCATCAGATGATTAACGCCGGTGCGCGTGAACGTCTGCCATTGGTCGGCGGGTATCGCCCGTTGATCGCCGATAGCCAGCGCCGCCAGTACGCCCGCATAGGGTTTGTCCGGCAGCGCCTGCACAATGCGCGCGCGCAGGCGTTCGCGCGCGGCTTCAATCCAGTACGCGGGTTGATGCACCATCGCATCGATGCGCCGCGCGCCGCTTTTCGGCCGCACCGTGCCGGTGGCGCGTATGTCGCGTTCAAACAACCACGCTTCATAATCAAAGCCATGCGGATTGGCGCTGCCACGCGGACGCCGCAGCCGCACCGTGAGCTGCCAACGCTCACCCGGCTTGAGCTCCGGCAGCGTGCCGCGCTGGCCGTCGGCGGGCGGATTGCCCCACCACGCCAGTACGATGTGCGCGGGTATCGCCGCCTCCGGCGTCAGCACGCGCTCCACGTCAAACACAAAGCGCACGCTGCGCTCATAGTGTTGCGGCAGGCCGGCGACCACGCCGACGATTTGCACATCGCGCCCTTCCCACGCGGGCGGCAGGGCATCGTCCATGCGGAACTGCGAGCGGCCGGCGGCATAAAAAAATCCGGCGGTGACGCAGCACACCGCCATAGTTACGGGAAATAGCCAGCGCCGCCCGCGCCTCGGCCACGCCAGCCACGCCAGCACCATCAACGGCGGCAATGCGGCTGCCCACGCGAGCGGCGGCAACGCCGCCTGCTGCTGGAGCAGCGCGATACCGGCAACGAAGAGGATGATGAAGAGGGGCAATGGTTTGCATTGGCAAGGGACGCGAACGCCTGACAGTATCAAATACGCACGCGCCCCTCACCCTAACCCTCTCCCCGTAAACGGGGCGAGGGGATTTCTGTTGTTGGGTATCCTGAAATTATCGCTACAATAAACCACATGTTACGCAAATTTCTCCGCCGCGTGCTGCCGGGCCACCAATCGATACGCGACAATCGTTATATCGCGCGTTTCGCCCATCGCATGCAGCATCACAATCTTTGGCATCTGCACCGGCGTTCGGTGGCGGGCGGCGTTGCGGCGGGGTTGTTCGCCGGCCTGATACCGGGCAGCAATCCGGTGCAGTTCGCGGCGGGTGCGTTTCTTGCCATCAAATTCAAGGTTAACCTGCCGCTGGCGGTGCTGGTGACGCTGTATTCCAACCCGTTTACCATCGTGCCGCTGTATTGGCTGGCGTTCAAGTTGGGGCAACTGCTGCTGTTTCAAAGCGGCGGCGAGTTGCCCGCGTTCACGCAGGGCCTTGAAGGCAGGGGTTACCTGGAATGGCTGGCGATGGCGTGGCAATGGCTGACCAGCGTGGGTAAGCCGCTGCTCATCGGCGTACCCCTGCTTGCCTGCGGCCTTGCAACTATTGGATACTTCGTCACCGATTGGGCGTGGCGCCTCGGCGTGATATGGCAATGGCGCCAACGCACACGCCGCAACCTGAAAAAGAAAATACGCCCATGAAACCCCGCTACTGGACGCAGGCCACGCGCGAACTGTCCGCGCGCGATCCCGTGCTGAAAAAACTGATTGTGCAATATAGAGGTATCACGCTCGGCAGCCGCGGTGACGCCTTTCAGACGCTGGCGCGCGCCATCGTTGGCCAACAAATTTCGGTGAAGGCGGCGCAAAGCGTGTGGGAACGTTTCGCCGCCGCGCACGAATCGGTGACGCCGCCGGTGATCGCCGCGTCCACTGTCGAAACGCTGCGCGCGTGCGGATTGTCGGGCCAGAAGTCCGGCTACATTCTTGATCTTGCGACGCGCTTTGCCGACGGCCGGCTGCAAGCGGCACACTGGACGCGCTTGAGCGACGAAGCGCTGATCGAGGAACTGATACAGGTCAAAGGCATCGGTCGCTGGACGGCGGAGATGTTCATGATTTTTAATCTCACGCGGCCGGATATATTTCCAGTCGGCGATCTCGGTCTGCAAAAAGCCATCACGCGCAGTTACAACTGCGGACGCAAACCAACCCCGGCGCGCATGCAACGCATCGGCGCAAGCTGGGTGCCGTGGCGCTCGGTGGCGACGTGGTATATGTGGCGTAGCTTGGACCCGATTCCGGTGGAATATTGAAACATCCCACATCACGCAACACCTGACGAATCATCGTAACTATTTGTTTTTATTAACTTTTTATACCAGTGACGCACGCAGAATTTGTTAGTGCTTTTCGTGACGGACGTATCACCGTCGAATTCGACCCCACGCGCGCGGGCCAATTCCTGAGCGCGCGGCTGATGTTGCCGGTGATGCTGCTGCCGCTGCTGGGCGCGGGTGTCGGGTTGGCGCTGATCGGCTGGCTGTGGACGGGGCTGCTGGTGATTGCAGTGGGCATCATCGCGCCGCGCCTCATCAAACGTTCCGCGCCGCGTTTTTTGTTGACACAAATGCTCGGCGACGAAAAGCTCTATGCTGACGTGCAACAAGCCGGGATCATGCGCATGGATACAACGGACGCACAACCAGCCAAGGCGGACAAGCCATGACGATACCGATACGCCTCGCCAACCTTATCGTGAGCATGGCGTGCCTCGCATCGACGCCTGCGTTCACGCAAAACGCTCCGTCTTTTCCGTCGCGCCCTATCGAACTGGTGGCCCATTCCGCGCCCGGCGCCGGCAACGACCGCATCGCGCGCATCCTCGCCGAAATTCTGATGAACGAAAAGCTCGTCAACAACCAGACGGTAAGCGTGACTAACCGCACTGGCGGCGCAGGCACCGTTGCCTACAACTACATCAAAAGCCGCAAGGGCGATCCCCATGTGATCCTCACCGGCGTCAGCAACACGCTGCTGTCCGCGTCGCTGCGGCCGGAGTTCAACGTCAGTCTCGATCAGTTTCATCTGCTGGCGATGTTCGGCCGCGATCCGCAGGCGGTGATCGTCGCCGCTGATGCGCCGTGGCGCACCTTCAGGGAACTGATCGATGCGGCTAAAAAAGACCCGGCAACACTCGTCGCCAGCATCGGCTCTCCCACTAGCGCGGGACGCATGTTGCTGTGGTCCATCGAACAGGAAACCGGCACGAAATTCAAAGTGGTGTCGATGAAAGGCGGCGCCGATGCAATCATTTCGGTGATGGGCGGCCACACGCACTTTTCCACCGAAAACATTTCCGAAGGCATGGCCGCGCTCGAAGCCAAAAAGCTGCGCGTACTCGCGGTATCCACCGCGCAACGCATGCCGCTGGCACCCGATACCCCCACGTTGAAAGAGCTCGGCTACAACATCCATATCGGCTCCGCGCGCGGCTTCGCCATGGGCGCGGGCGTGCCCAAAGAAACCGCCGCGCATATGGAGGCCGTGCTGGAAAAAGTGTACCGCGGCGCCGCTTGGCAGGCCCACGCACAAGCCAACCACTACGAAAACATCTGGATGGGCAGCGCGGAATTCACCCGCTACTTCCACGAGCGCCAGGCGTGGGTGCGGATTTTTTTGCGCTCGATTGGCGCGGTGAAGGCGCCGTGAAGACGCAGTGAGGTCGTAGCAGCGGCGCGCAGGATGGGTTTCACCCAACTTACGCCGCTTGCAATGCCCCATCAATTAGCCGCAGCACCCGATTCGCACGCGCGGCGATTTCCATGTCGTGGGTGGCGATAATAAAGCTGGTGGCGAGCGATTGGTTCAGTTCCAGCATCAGATCGAACACCGCACCGGCGTTTTTTTCGGTCGAGGTTGCCGGTCGGCTCATCCGCCAGCACGCACGCGGGGCGCGTCACCAGCGCGCGCGCCAGCGCCGCGCGTTGACGCTCGCCGCCCGAGAGTTCGCCCGGCGTATGTTCCAGCCGGTGTGACAGGCCCACATCATTCAGCACGCGCCGCGCTTCGGCGTACGCTTCTTCTTTTGCCATACGCCGGATCAGCAACGGCATCGCCACGTTTTCAACGGCGGTGAATTCCGGCAGCAGATGATGAAACTGGTACACAAAGCCCAGCGCCTGATTGCGCGTTGCGCCGCGCTCGGCTTCGCTTTGTTCGTGGATGTTTTTGCCGAGTATGAAAATATCGCCGGCGGTCGCCTGATCCAGCCCGCCCAGCAAATGCAGCAGCGTGCTTTTGCCCGAGCCCGATGCGCCGACAATCGCCACCCGCTCGCCTCGCGCGATCTCGAAATCGATATTCAGCAGCACCGGCACTTCGACTTTGCCCTGCTGGTAAATTTTACGCAGGCCGCGGCAGGCAATCACGGACGCATTCATAACGTCACTCATACCTGAGCGCCTCCGCCGGATTCACCTTAGAGGCGCGCCAGGCCGGTTAAATC
>JANPOH010000184.1:0-4448 GCA_031427895.1 Betaproteobacteria bacterium | reverse complement strand
CGAACTCGGCGCGGTGCGGGTGACTTCGGCTTCCTTGATCTGGCCTTCGCGGGAATCGGCGAGCAGGTAAAACGGATAACGCGCGCCCATGATGCGGGCACGGGCCAGCGCAAGTGCCACGCGCGAGGTGTCAATCGTGATCCAGCGGCGGCCCCACTGCTCGGCGACGGTGGCGGTGGTGCCGGAACCGCAGGTCGGATCGAGCACGAGGTCGCCGGGGTCGGTGGTCATTAAAAGGCACCTCTGAATGACCTTCGATGTGGTTTGCACAACGTAAACCTTGTTCTGTTCCGCTGTGCCCATCGTGTCTTCCCACAGATTGGGAATCGCCACTGCTGCAAAGTCGTTGAAGAAGATTTTGTTGTTCACGAACTCCTTTGTCTTCAGAAGTCTGTTTGCCTTCAAAAGCCGCTCCATTCCTGTTGCACTGGTCTTCCATCCACCTTTTCGCGGCCTTAACTTATGACCGTTCAGAGTAAACTCGAAGAGCGTAGATTCGCTTGCCGTCTCGGAAGTTAAAGGCCCCGCCAAGAATACACGTTCACCTTCTCCCAGAGCTTGCTCACCATTGGCCTCATTCGCCTTGAGGGGGCGAATAGTCCCATCAATCGCCTGCACTGAGCGATACCGCGCACCAGCGCCTTCGCGGAGATCCTTTTCAATGTATGCAGGTCGGTATTTTGCGGCTGTCGCATCTTTCGCAAACCACACGATGTAATCTGAGATGTTGTCGATGTGTGCTTGTCCCATCCCGCCGCTTTTCTTGGTAGTAATCAAGCTGATGAAGTTACTGTCTCCAAACACCTCATCCATCACCGCCCGGACACGATGCACATTTTCATCGCCGATCTGCACGAAGATGGAGCCGGAATCGGTGAGCAGATCGCGGGCGACGGTGAGCCGGTCGCGCAGGTAGGTGAGGTAGCTGTGGATGCCGTCACGCCACGTATCGCGAAACGCCTTCACCTGCTCCGGCTCACGCGTAATGTGGCCGGCGTTGCCGTCCTTCACGTCGCGGCTGGTGGTGCTCCACTGAAAATTGCTGTTGAATTTGATGCCGTAGGGCGGATCGAAATAGATGCACTGCACCTTGCCGCGCAGCCCCTCGCGTTCAGCGAGGCTGGCCATCACCTGCAATGAATCGCCGAGGATCATGCGGTTCGACCAGTTCTGGTCGTGCTGGTAGAACTCGGTTTTGTCCACGCCCTTGGGGATGCCGTTGAAGTCGGCGAAAAGATCAGGCGTGGTGTGCCCGGCGTCGTGCTCGCGCTCGCGCGTCTCGCGCAGCAGGTCGTCAATCAGCGCCTTGGGGTGGATCTTTTCCTGGATGTAGAGCGGCGGCGCGTGAACGACGAGGTCGCTCCAGTCCTGCTCGTCCTTGCCGCGCCAAATGAGTTGTGGATCCAAGTCTTTGTTTCTATTCAGTTTTTCATCATCAAGCCCAGCGGCGTTGCGCGCATAGGTGACGCGCACCGGGTTCTGCTCGTTCTTCTGCAAGACAGACTGGTGTTCCGCGGTGGGAATGTTTTTCCGCTTGGCTTCGTCGTGCTTTAGCGTTTCGACGGTTTTACCGGCGGATAGTTTTGTGGGTTTGCGGGCCATGATTACACCGGGTGTCTCAGACGTTGCATAAAAATATCCACATCAGCCGGCTTCCCTGCCGGTTTTATTAGCCTCGATCAACCGCCGCTCCCGCAACAGCTCGCGCTGCAATTCCTTCTCAGTGGGCAGATAGTCGAGATACTTGGCCGCAAAGATCTGCTTGCTTTCGGAAAGCACCGAGTACTTCGCGATCGCCTCGTTCTTTTTCGAGCACAGGATCAACCCGATGGTAGGATTGTCGCCGGCCGGTTTCTGATGCGCTTCGAACATCCGGACGTAGCTGTCCATCTGCCCGATGTCCTGATGTGTCAGTTTGCCGAGTTTCAGATCAATCAACACAAAACACTTGAGCACGTAGTTATAAAACACGAGATCAACATAGAAATCGTCGTTCTCGAAGCGCATCCGTTTCTGCCGGGCCACAAAGGAAAACCCCCGGCCCAGTTCGAGCAGAAAGGCCTGCAGGTTGTCGATGATCGCCTGCTCAACTGCGGACTCCCGTAATGCCGGGTAATCCCTCAGGTTGAGAAATTCGAGTACGTATGGGTCGCGAATGAACCCCTCGGGGGCAACTGCCGCCAGCTTCCGCCCGGCCTCCTTGCGCACAGGGCGCCGGTCCCGGCTAGCCAGCAGCCGCTCGTGGTAAAGCACGGAAATCTGGCGGTCGAGCTGGCGGCTTGACCAGTTCTGGTCTGCGGCCTCTTGCATGTACCACTCGCGCGCCTGCGGCTTTTCAACGCGCAAGAGCAAGCGGTAATGCGTCCACGACAACTCCGGGCGCAGCATTGGACGCGCTGATTCATCACTTGCTGCGTGATAAATTCCCGCTTCGGATTTGGACGATTTGGACGATTCGGAACGCACTGCGTTCCGAATGTTTGCCGCCGCCAATCGGGAACGCGCCGCGTTCCGTTTCTTGCCATGAACGGATTCCCGCCCGAGGGCTTGATGGGCCGGAAAAAGCTGATAGAACTGACGCATGTAGCGCAGGTTGCGGACATCAAAGCCCCGGCCAAATCCCCGCGTGAGCCGCCGCGAAAGGTCCTCCAGCAGCGCTTCGCCATATTCCGCGCGTTTCTTGCCGCCCTGCTCATGCTCCACGATCAGATAGCCCACCTGCCAGTAAGCCTGCACCATCGTAAAGTTGACGGCGCGATAGGCTCCCGCCCGCGCCTGTTCCAACACCTGACGGATGTTCAGGTATAGCGCCGCCGCTCCGGCTTTGACGATACCAGGCATCAGAGGAATCCTCGCCGGGCGCCGCGCAAACTCAAGGTAACAAATTGTGACCTTGAAGATTCTCCCACCTGTGAACTCATCACAAACTGTGATGAGTTGCGATCCGTCATTAGCAATACGGGGACAAGCAAGCTTGAAATGCCATTTTGGCATCTCAACCCAACACTATCCCCGCTCGCCGGCCCGTAAACGATTTTCGTCATGAGTAATCAATTCTTCCCTGTGAGAGCCTGTTCAATCATCTTGTCGAATTCACTTTTCACCTTGGCGGCAAAGTCGGACTCGATCTGGTACACCTCGGTGAACTCGGCGAACGCCCAGCGTCCGTACGTACCGAGATGATTTACACCGGGCACCCAATAAGTGTCCATGGTGGATTTCTTTTCTTTCGCGTCTTCGCGCCGGTAGCCTTTGATCTCGACAATCAGGTGCAGCAGGTCGTCGGGGCCATGTCCGTCATCCACCAGCACGATGAAGTCGGGCAGATACTTGCGCGTCTCGGAGCCGTAGCGATACGGCACTTCCAGTCCAAGGTTGTGGTTCTTCACATAGGCGCGCACCTTCGGATGCGACTCGGCCACCCGGCAGAATTCGCCTTCCCAATCGCTATCGAGCACGACCCAGTTGATGTGGCAGTGGCGCGAGCTGGTTTCCCAACGGTCGGTGCGCGAGGTGTTGAAGCGGACATGCCTGGTTGAGCCAGCGGGATTGTAGGCATCGAGCAGCGCCTTGATCGGCCGCTCGCCGAGAAATTTGCGCGTAATGGCGGCGGTGATTTTGTTGCAGGCCATGTCAGCCAGTTCCTGATACATCAGTAGCGCAGGATAGGTATCGCCCTTGCAGACCAGGCAGGTATCGAGCCATTGCTTGGTGATGCGCTTGAGTTGGCCAAAAAGGTGGAGCTTGGGTTCCTCGCCGGGATCGCGCCATTTTGTGTAGAGCAAGCGCTGCGTCACCTGAAAGACGAGGGTGGAAGGCCGCATGTCGCCGAGGTGCTTCAAGCTCATATCCACACCCTCGCCGATGATGCCGGCGTTGCGCGTAATGGACGGGCCGACGAGATCAGGATTGAGTTCGAGGATCGATTCGTCGTTGAAGTCAGCGCTTAGCCGTTCCTCCGGCAACTCGACGCGATAGCCTTCGACGCGCGGGAAGCGGATTTCAAGCGCGTCGCGCTCGGGCCGCATGGCTTTGACCTGTACCGTTTCACGCGGCGGTTGCGGCGGGGCGATAACCGGCTTGGCAGTGAAATCGAAGGGAATGCCGAAAACATCGGCGTACTCGACGTTAAAAAGCCCTTTGTCCGGGCCGTCCTCGTTCAGTTCGTACGACTGGCGGCGCAGCGCACGACCGATCACCTGCTCGCACAGAAGCTGCGTGCCAAAGGCGCGAATGCCGAGGACGTGAGTGACTGTGTTTGCGTCCCATCCCTCGGTGAGCATGGAAACGGAAACGACGCAGCGGATGGCGCCGCCGAGTCCACGGCGTGACGTAAGCCGGGGACACCACGCCGGCATTGGCAAAACTGGTTTCTTCGGCCGCCGCGCCGCGCCGCTCGAACACCGGCCCAGCTGGCAGGCTTGAAGGATTTGCAGGCCTTTGAGTTG
>JANPOH010000183.1:0-5361 GCA_031427895.1 Betaproteobacteria bacterium | reverse complement strand
GTCGATTTACCCGCGCCGTTGGGGCCGATGATGCCGACAATCGCGCCCGCCGGAATCGAAAAATTCGCTTTATCGATCAGCAACCGGTCGCCATAGGCTTTGCTCACGTCCTTGAACTCGATCACGCTGTCGCCCAAGCGCTCCGCCACCGGAATAAAAATCTCCTGTGTTTCATTGCGCTTTTGGTATTCGTGCGACGACAATTCCTCGAAGCGCGCGAGACGCGATTTCGATTTCGCCTGCCGCGCTTTCGGATTCTGGCGCACCCATTCCAGTTCTTTTTTCAGCGCTTTCTGCCGCGCGGATTCGGTGGATTCTTCGATCTTCAAGCGCGCGCCCTTTTGATCGAGCCACGAACTATAGTTGCCCTTCCACGGAATGCCGCTGCCACGATCCAGTTCCAGAATCCACTCGGCGGCATTGTCGAGGAAATAGCGATCATGCGTCACCGCCACCACCGTGCCCGGAAAGCGCGTCAGAAATTGTTCCAGCCAATCCACACTCTCCGCATCCAGATGGTTGGTTGGCTCGTCGAGCAGCAACATGTCGGGCTTGGAGAGCAACAGGCGGCACAGCGCCACGCGGCGTTTTTCACCGCCCGACAGCGGCCCCATCTTGGCGTCCCACGGCGGCAGGCGCAGCGCGTCACCCGCGATATCAATCTCGTGCTCCGAGTCCCCGCCGGACGACGCAACAATCGCTTCATACTTGGCCTGCTCTACCGCGAGCTTGTCGAAATCCGCATCGGGTTCGGCGTAGGCGGCGTAAATTTCGTCGAGCTTCTTTTTCGCCTCGGCGGTTTCGCCCAAGCCTTCTTCCACGGTTTCGCGCACGGTTTTGTTGGCATCAACCTGCGGCTCCTGCGGCAGAAAGCCCACACGCAAGTTAGGCATCGGCTCGGCATCGCCGTCGAAATCTTTGTCTACCCCCGCCATGATTTTCAACAGACTGGATTTGCCTGAACCGTTAATGCCCAGAACCCCGATCTTCGCGCCGGGGAAAAAGGAGAGATTGATATCCTTGAGAATGAAGCGCTTGGGCGGCACCATTTTGTTCATGCCGCGCATTGAATAGACGTATTGAGCCATGTTAATACCTGTTGCCTGAATTAAGGGGGGGGGTAGCGCGGGAAACGAGGGCGCATGATAGCTGAAAACTGCGGAGGCCCTCACCGCGACTTGCATGGATCACAAATTCGGCTTGGCACCTGCGGCCATCATCCATGCGTATAACAGGCTATCGACTAAAATTCAACCGCGCTGCAATGATAACAACGCCGCGCGGATATGCGCCAAGCCTTGCGTTTGCTGATGCATTTTACAAACTCAAGGAACGTTTGTACGCGACAAGCGATGCGCGTATCAGGACGACCCGCAATGAAGCATCCGCGACTTAATTGCCCCACATTTGATTGAACATCGGCATCACACCCTGGCACCCCAGCTAATTTGAACTACCTTTTGTTCGGTCTTTTCGAACGTCAGACCGCTGTTTAGTGGATCACGAAATAACTGATGAAAAGGATTTTCACGAAAATTCTTAAACTACTATTTTTCTCGAGTCAGCAATGTATCCCCCGCATCGCCAATGGTCAAACGCGCGTGTTATGCGTGTCGCCGCGCGGATTTCCGCAAGGACAGGTTGATAGCGGCGCGCTGACGCAGGCGCGGCGGCTGCTATGGCTGGCCGAACAGCGATATCGCCATGCACAGGATGCGGGCGAGGACGAATAACCCGCGCTCGGGAAGCTCGACTAAAAAGTAATCATCGTCTGGGAATGCCCGACAAAAATGTCGCTACATTACGCGGGCAATTGCGGCACCTGGCGAGCGGCAAGTTTTCGCCTATCGAGACACATGGGACACATGACTCGCCCTCGTCTCACCGCACGGTGACAATCGCTAAGCGATCGTCGCCCAACCCCTCAATCAAAAAACGCAAACGCCCGCGTTTCAATGCTTTCGCGCGGCGGCGCATCCGCCGGCGTGGCGGGGTCGTCGAACGCGCTGTGCGCGGTGAAGCGCGAGGGCTTGCTGGTGTCGGAATCAAACACCTTGAACACCAGCGCTTCGTTGCGCTGCATTTGCGGAAAATGAAACCACTGGTGCGACGGATTGTGCGCGATGTGATAGACCTCGCCGGTGCGGTCTTTGTAACGCCGCTCGACGAGGATAAAACCTTTTTGCGGGATGCTGCGGCCATCGCAAATGCCCAGCGGATCAATCATCACCGTGCCGCGTATCGGCCGCCACACTTGAATGATCGCCCAGCGTTTTTTGAAACGGCGCTCGGCTTCTGCATTACCGATAATCTCGCGCAGCCGCCGCGGTGCGGACGCCTCGGTGTAGTCGTTATGCACGCCCTTCACCGTGGGCCGCGCGTTTAACGCCTGCTGCAATTGCGCGGCACTCACGCGCAAGGTGTGATCGAATACATGCACGTCGGCGGCGCCGGAATGTTTTTTGATGAGTGCCTGCACTTCCAGGTCATAAACGTTTTTGCGCTGCGCTTCGTCGGTAAAATCCTTGACGTGGGTATCGTGGTCAACGAACACAAATCCGTGGGTATCGATATGGAAGGTGTCGCGCAACGGCCTGCCGTTACGCACGCTCATTTCATGCTGCTGATACACCGGCTCCACCGCGTTGTGCGCCATCTCCGGCCAGTCGATGTAGCGCACCGGCGGCACGCCGTTATCGACCACGTAGTTGAATTGCGCGCGGATGCTGCCGGCGCCTTCGGTGCTTTCACTGCTGCTGGCAGACGGCTTTTCGGCGGTGAGCTGCATGGGGTTCTCCGGCTGGATATTTGACGCGATCATAGCGGTTTTTTTAAGGCTGCGGGTACGGGAGCATCGTGCTACGTAGTGATACGCACGGGCGCGAAATGGTATTACGTAGGCGGGAGGAGCGCAGCGTATCCCGCCTTGTGCGGCAATCCCGGAAGGCGGGATGGCTCCCGCCCTACGATTGACTGCGGTTTACGAAGCTGCCTCGGCACACCCTCAATCCAGCTTCATCTCCCGTATCACCGGCAAGAACTGCTTCATCTGCTGCACCAACATCGCTTTTTGCTGCTCGGAAGACGAACCCACCGACTCCGCGCCCAGATCGTTAAAGCGCTTCACCAGATCGGGGTGTTTCACGGCGGTCGCCGTTTCGCGTTGCAGTTTGGCAATCACCGCGGTCGGTGTTTTCGCCGGGGCGAATAATCCGTTCCAGCCCTCAAACTCGATCGCCGGGAAACCCTGTTCGCGCACGGTGGGTACGTCGGGCAGGATGGCGATGCGCTTGGAGCCGCTGGTCGCCAGCGCCTTCAGTTGGCCGGAGCGGATTTCCTGCAACGAGGTGGACAACTGGTCGCCGCCGATCTGGATGCGCCCGCCCACCAATTCGAGTTTCATCGGCGCCGCGCCCTTGTAGGCGATATGCGCCATGTCGAACTTGCCATCGCGCTTCAAGCTCTCGCCCAGCACGTGCATCACCGAGCCGGGGCCGGTGGAGCCGTAGTTGTATTTCAGTTTACTGTTCCCGCCGAGCAGGGTGACCAGCTCGCGCAGGTCTTTCGCCGGCACGCTCGGATGCGCGGTCAGCACAAACGGCACATACACGGCAATCGACACGCCGGCGAAATCTTTTTCGGCATCGAACGGCGAGCGCTTCGCCAGGGTTTGCGCCACCGACGACAACGGAAAGGTGATGTTGTGCATCAGCAGCGTGTAGCCGTCGGGGTTCGACTTCGCCACGATGTCCGCGCCCAGCGCGCCGCCCGCGCCGCCGCGGTTATCCACCACCACCGGTTGGCCCATGGATTCGCTCATGCGCTGCGCCACCAGCCGCGCCACTACGTCAGTGGTGCCGCCCGCCGGAAACGGCACGACGATGCGTATCGGTTTCGTAGGGAAAGCCTGCCCTGAGCTTGCCGAAGGGGTCTGCGCCGCAGCTTGCGGCAATGCACCCAGCGCCAACGCCGCACCGGACAACGCCAACCAGGAAATGTTTTTGCTTTTCATGAGGTCTCCTCCACAATAAAAAATCCATGATACATGAGCGCGGCGATACGCCACTTCGGGCAACGTTACTATTCGGGCCTGCCGCACGCGGCGATTGTCGCCGGCCTGAAGTTGTGTAATGCTGATTCGCTTCAATTCGCACTATCACAAAATATCGTTTAAAAACAAATGCTTACGATGAGTCCACTGCTAACCACTTTGATCGGATGGATCATGGCCGCACTCCTCGGCGCATGCCCGCATGACTGAATTCAACATCATCGCCATTGAACCGTTTGCCGAGGGCAGCACTTTCGGCGCCGCCGGCGCGTACGAGCGCGTGCGCGGCACCTTCAAGGGCGAGCTTGACCCGGCCGACGCGCGCAACAAGGTGATCGTCAACCTCGACAAAGCGCCGCGCAATGCGGCGGGCCGCGTCGAATACGAGGCGGATTTTTTTATGCTGCGGCCAGTGGACGCGGCGCGCGGCAACGGCAAGCTGATATACGACGTGACCAATCGCGGGCGCAAATACATCCACTGGCGGCTGATGGATGCGCGCCCCAAGTCGGTGGCGCAGGCCAACGACCCGCGCACCTTGGATGACGCGGGCACTGGTCTGCTGTTCAACATGGGATTCACCTTTGTGTGGAGCGGCTGGGACCCGGACGCGCCGCGCGCGAGCAACGGCATGGCGATGAAGCCGATCATCGCCACCGCCAACGGCAAGCCCATCGTGCGGGTGATCCGCGACGAGCTGGTGAACGGCACGCGCTCGCCGCTGCGCGACACCTTTCGCCTTACGCACAACGCCGCGACAACGGATCAGGCACAGGCGAAACTCACCGTGCGCCGCCGCGAGGCGGATGCGCGCATCGAGGTTTCCGCATCGGGCTGGGCTTACGTCAACGATCGTGAGATTCGCCTGCTGCCGGAGGGTACAAAACCGCAACAAGGTTCGATCTACGAATTTCATTACCCCGCCAAAGACCCGCGCGTACTCGGCGTCGGCATGGCGGCCACGCGCGACCTGATTTCGTTCATGCGTTACGACAGCGCGGATGCCAGGGGCGCGGCCAACCCGGCGCGCGGCATCAAGGCCACGCTGGGCTTTGGCGTATCGCAAAGCGGGCGTTTTCTGCGTGATTTTGTCTATCAGGGTTTTAATCAGGACACGCGCGGACGCCGCGTGCTCGACGGCGCGCTGGCGCACACCGCCGGCGTGGGCGGGGTGTTTCTCAATGCCGAATTCGGCCAGCCCGCGCGCACCAACACGCAATTCGAGGATCACATGATGCCGGAAAACGAATTCCCGTTTTCCACCGCGCGCATGCGTGATCCGGTCACCGGCAAAACCGACGGCCTGATGC
>JANPOH010000182.1:0-8017 GCA_031427895.1 Betaproteobacteria bacterium | reverse complement strand
GCTGTTCACCCCGCCTCCGCCCGGGCATCCCCGGGGGGGCTCATTTCCGTAATTTAAGTTGGGGGGGGGGGGGTTGGGGGTGGGCCTAAAAACCCCGCTTGGCGCGTAAGGGGGTTTGGGCCCCCCCCCCCCCACGCCTCACGCTTCACGCTTTACCCACGCCCCACGACAAGATGAAAATCCTTGTCATCGGTTCCGGCGGTCGCGAGCATGCCTTGGCGTGGCGCTTGTTGCGATCCGCGCGCGTGTCCAAGGTGTATGTCGCGCCGGGCAATGCGGGCACGGCGCGCGAGCAAGGGCTGGAAAATATCGCCCTGACGCGCACTGCGGACCTCATAGAATTTGTTAATAAAAACAACATCTTACTAACGGTAGTCGGTCCCGAGGCGCCGCTCGCCGCCGGCGTGGTGGATGCGTTTCGTGCGGCGGGTTTGCGCATCTTCGGCCCCACGCAGCGCGCGGCGCAGCTCGAAAGCTCCAAGGATTTCTCCAAGCGTTTCATGCAGCGCCACGGCATACCCACCGCCGCCTACGCCACCTTCAGCGATGCGACGGCGGCGCATGCTTACATTGACCAGCAGGGCGCGCCCATCGTCATCAAAGCCGATGGCCTCGCGGCGGGCAAAGGCGTGGTGGTGGCGATGAACCTCGCCGACGCGCACGCGGCGGTCGATATGATGCTGATCGACAACAAAATGGGCGCGGCCGGCGCGCGCGTGGTGATTGAAGCCTTTCTCGACGGCGAAGAAGCCAGCTTCATCGTGCTGGCCGACGGCAAACATGCGTTAGCGCTCGCCAGCAGTCAGGATCACAAGCGGCTGGGCGATGGCGACACCGGCCCCAACACCGGCGGCATGGGCGCCTACTCGCCCGCGCCCGTGGTCACGCCCGCGATACACGCCAAAGTGATGCGCGAAATCATCATGCCCACCTTGCAGGGCATGGAAAAAGACGGCATTCCCTACACCGGCTTTCTCTACGCCGGCCTGATGATTACCCAAGACGGCAAAATCAACACCCTCGAATTCAACTGCCGCATGGGCGACCCCGAAACCCAGCCGATCATGATGCGACTGAAAAGCGACCTCGTGGATTTGATCGAACACGCGGTTGACGGCGCGCTGGACAAAATTGAAGCCGAGTGGGATCCACGCGTCGCGCTCGGCGTGGTGCTGGCCGCGCACGGCTACCCGGATAACCCGCGCCAGGGCGACGTGATTAAAGGCCTTTCAGCGGCGGGAGAGGATTACCACGTGTTCCACGCGGGCACCGCACTCATTAACCACAATGCCGGCAGCGACGTGGTGGTCAGCGGCGGGCGCGTGCTGTGCGTCACCGCCCTCGGCCCCAACGTACGCGCCGCGCAAAAACGCGCGTATGAAATCGCCGCGCCGATTCAGTTCGAAGGCATGCAACTGCGGCGGGATATCGGCTACCGCGCGATCAGTACACCGGACGGCACACCGGGCGGCACACGCAAGGCGTAACGGCAGCAGCGTGGTGGGGCGCGGTGGGGTATTCTCGGCAACCATGGATACCGCTCAAGTAAGGCACTATCTCGAAGGCCTGCAAACCCGCATCATCGACGCGCTGACAGCCCTCGACGGCAACAAATTCTGCCGCGACGCATGGACGCGCGCTCCTGCTATCGGCGGGGGCGGCGGCGTTACCTGCATCCTCGAAGAAGGCGAGTTATTCGAGCGCGCCGGCGTCGGTTTTTCACACGTTTTCGGCCAAGGCCTGCCGCCGTCGGCCAGCGCGGCCCGCCCCGAACTCGCGGGCCGCTCCTACGAAGCGCTGGGCGTGTCACTGGTGCTGCACCCGCGCAATCCCTTTATCCCCACCGTGCATATGAACGTGCGTTTCTTCTGCGCGATCAAGGACGGCGCCGCACCCGTATGGTGGTTCGGCGGCGGCATGGACTTAACCCCGTACTACGGCTTTGAAGCAGACGCGCGCCACTTTCACCAGACCTGCCGCGATGCGTTGATGCCATTTAGTACGCCGGGCGCAGAGCTGTACCCGAAATACAAAAAATGGTGCGATGATTATTTTTACCTGAAGCATCGCAACGAGCCGCGCGGCATCGGCGGCATTTTTTACGACGACGTACACACGCCCGATTTCGCCACCTGCTTCGCCATGATGCAAAGCGTGGGGGATCATTTTCTCAAAGCCTACGCCCCCATCGTCGAGCGCCGCCGCGCCCTGCCGTATGGCGAAACCGAGCGTGCATTCCAGGCCTATCGCCGCGGCCGCTACGTCGAATTCAACCTCGTCTACGACCGCGGCACCCTCTTCGGCCTGCAATCCGGCGGTCGCGCGGAATCGATATTGATGTCGCTGCCGCCGGTGGTGAACTGGCGCTATGACTGGAAGCCGGCGGCGGGGTCGCGGGAAGCGGCGTTGTATGAACGGTATTTGGTGGCGAGGGATTGGCTGGATTAGGCGGTACAACGCAAGATGCGGGCATGCAAAAAGTTTGCTGTTATTGTTGAGGGTTCCATGACCGTGCGCGCGTCGGTGGAGCAGCCTTGCTGATTCGGGTGTAGTCTTCCCACAGCGCCGATGACCGCCGGCAGAATTCACGGATCACGCCATGACCAACGAAAAAATCAAAGTCCGCGTCACCGAAACCCGCCAATTCATGGAGGTGGTGGTGCTGAACAAGCGCACCGAGCACATCGAAGTGGTGTTGGGCGAAGGCGTACACAGCGTGCGCTGTGCATTGACGCCCACGCGCACCGGGCAAGCGTATGTGGGCAGCGTGATGGGGCGCGAGATTGTGTATGAGCGCAGCCGCGAGCAGGTGCAGGCGGATATCGACAAGTTGAATCCGGCGGTGCATAAGTCCAGCCGGCATTGACCGCCATGGCTACCGGCCATAGGACCGCGTAATGATTTCGAGCAAGTGGCCATCGGGATCCTGGAAATACACGCCGCGCCCGCCGTAGTGGTGATTGATTTCGCCGGGCCGGGTTCGCGCGGGGTCGGCCCACACCGCAACACCTTGCGCGTGGATGCGACCGAAGATCGCGTCGAACTCGTCTTCGCTCACCAGAAACGCGTAGTGCTGCAAGGCGACATGCTCGTCTGATTGGTAGTAGTCGAGCGAAACACCGTTCGCCAAATCGACGACCAGAAAATGCATGAAACGCCGCGGCGCCGGCAGGCCCAGCACCAGCGCGAGAAAACCCGCCGACTTCTCCTGGTCGCGGCACCAGACGATGGTGTGATTCAACTGCGCGCTCATGGCCAGCCTCCTGTAGCGTCGGGCCATTTTAATGTCACGTGGCTGGGCTTTAGAAATATCAATAAAAACAAATACTTGCGACATACGACCGCCGGAACTCGAATTTATCCTTGCGCAGATGGCTTGCAAAAGCCGATCCGCGAACTATCCAGCGCACTGTCATCGACGCACGAGCATGTCCGAAAACGGCGAGTGTGTACAGCAGCGCCGCCGCATAATAACGCCATGATGCTCAATCCCGATAGCTGCTACCAGGCGGTTAAAAGTCACGATGCGCGATTCGATGGCCGGTTTTTCACCGGCGTTACGTCGACGCGGATTTATTGCCGGCCGGTGTGTACCGCGAGAGTGCCCAAGCGTGAGAATTGCCGTTTTTTCCCCAGCGCCGCTGCCGCGGAAGGCGCGGGATTTCGTCCCTGCCTGCGTTGCCGGCCGGAGCTGGCGCCCGGTAATGCCAGTGTCGATGCCACGCAGCGTCTGGGGCAGGCCGCGGCGAGTCTGATTGAAGACGGCATGGCTGCCGGCAATGGTCTTACACATGTCGCGGCGCAACTCAAGGTAACGGATCGGCATTTGCGCCGCGTGTTCGAAGCGCAGTTCGGCGTGGCGCCGGTCGCGTTTGCGCAAACGCAACGCCTGCTGCTCGCCAAGCGTTTGTTGACCGACACCACAATGCCGACCACCGAGATTGCTTTTGCCAGCGGGTTTCAGAGCCTGCGCCGCTTTAACGCGCTGTTCAAGCAACGCTATCGTTTGTCGCCCTCGGATTTGCGCAAGGCCGCACCGCGCGGCGCGAAGCAGGACGGTTTTACCTTTGAACTCGCCTATCGTCCGCCGCTGGATTGGTTGCATCTCACCGGCTTTCTCGCGGCGCGCAGCGTGGCGCAGGTCGAGAGCGTGGAAAAAAACGTGTATCGCCGCACGCTGCGCATCATCGACAATATCGATAGCGGCGTGCCGCATACCGGCTGGATCGAGGTGCGCTACCACAACACAAAATCGGTACTGTCGGTGCGCGTCGCGGCCACGCTCGGCAACGTGTTGCCGCAGGTGTTGGCGCGGGTGAAACGCGTGTTCGATTTGTCGTGCCAGCCCGAGGAAATCGTTGTCGCGCTGGGTGCGTGGGCGCGACCGCACGCGGGACTGCGGCTGCCGGGCGCTTTTGACGGCTTCGAGCTGGCGGTGCGCGCGGTGCTGGGGCAACAAATCACGGTGCGCGCTGCGACCACGCTGGCTGGGCGCTTCGCCGGCGCTTTCGGCGAGGCGGTGGTAACACCTCACGCAGCGTTACAACGCGTGTTTCCTTCCGCGAAAACGATTGCCGCGTGCAGCATTGACGACATCGCCAAGCTCGGCATCATCGCTGCGCGCGCGAGGACGATCCGCGCGCTGGCACACGCCATTGCCTCCGGGCAGTTGACGCTGGAACCCTCATCCAACGTCGAGGATACTCTAACGGCGCTGAAGCAAATCCCCGGCATTGGCGATTGGACGGCGCACTATATCGCCATGCGCGCGCTGGCGTGGCCTGATGCGTTTCCGCACACCGATTACGGCGTGATGAAAGCGATGAACGAGACGACGGGCGCAACTGCGGCCAAACGCGTGTTGGCGAAAGCGCAAGCGTGGCGGCCCTGGCGTGCCTACGCCGTGATGCATTTGTGGCATTCTTTGAGGTGAACACCATGGAATATTATGACTACTACGACAGCCCGCTCGGGCAGATTTTGTTGGTCGCCAGCGACGCAGCGCTGACGGGTTTGCATTTCGCCGACGAAAAATATTATCCCGCGATTGCCGCTGAGTGGCTGCGGCAGCCCGATGCAAAAATCATCCTGCGCGCGCGCAAACAACTGGATGAATATTTCGCCGGCAAACGCAAAGATTTTGATTTGGTGGTCGAACCCGCCGGCACCGCGTTTCAGCGCGGCGTGTGGCGCGCGCTGCAAAAAATTCCTTATGGCGTGACAGCCAACTATGGCGCCGTCGCCAAACGTATCGGCAAGCCCAGCGCATCGCGCGCCGTCGGTGCGGCGAATGGACGCAACCCGATTTCAATCGTCATTCCCTGTCATCGCGTGATCGGCACCAACGGCGATCTGACCGGTTATGCCGGAGGTATGGACCGCAAGGAGGCGCTATTGCGGCTGGAAGCCGGCGGCGTCGGCGATTTCCAGCTCACGCCGGATTAGCGCGCGACGCGTGCACCAACTCCGAATTTATATAATAAACCTAATTAAAACAAATACTTATGACAATCGTGCAAAGCCCGCTGACGCCGTAAATGCGCCCGCTGCGTGTAACCTCGGCGTAATCTGGGGCGAGTAAACTGAACGCACGACAACGTCGTCGTCACCCATTGAAAGGAGTTCGCATGAAAACGATGGAGATTGCGCAGAAGATGGTGGACCTGTGCCGGCAAGGCAAGAACTTGGAAGCGCTCAACACGCTGTTTGCCGATGACTTGGTCAGCGTTGAGGCGGTGGCGATGCCGGGTACTCCCGCGCGGGAGTTGAAAGGTCTTGCCGCGGTAAAGGGCAAAGGCGAATGGTGGATGGACAATCACGAAATTCATTCCGCCACCGTCACGGGCCCGTGGCCCCACGACGACCGCTTTATCGTCGGCTTTCAATACGACGTCACTAACAAACCGTCGGGACAGCGAATGAAAATGGACGAAGCCGCACTCTACACCGTGCGTAACGGTAAAATTGTACGCGAGGAATTTTTTTACGATATGGGCGCGTAGCCGGCAAGCGCAGCTTGTGCTGCTCAAGCTGGCGAGCGCTATTTGACTGTACACTGCGTCGCTAAGGTATCGATCTCGTAAAGCCCATGCTCCTGGACGCCACACTCGCGGTCCTGCACTATGTGTCGATCTTTTTGTTGATCGTGTTTCTCGCCGCCGAAGCCGTGGTGTGCAAGCCCGATTTCATCAATGCCGCGATCGTCAGACGGCTGGGACTCTATGATTTTTTGTATTTCGGCTTCGCGATGGCCGCGCTGGCAACCGGACTGGCGCGCGTGTTTTTCGGCGTCAAGGGCGCGGCGTTTTATGCCGGCAACTATTTTTTCTGGGCCAAGATCGCCACGGTCGTGCTGATCGCGCTGTTGTCGATTCCGCCCACGCTTGCTTACGCGCGCTGGCGTAAGCGGCTAAAGCAAGATGCCAATGCATTGCCTGCACCCGAAGAAGTCACGCGCGCGCGCAAGTGGGTGATGCGCGAGGCGCACGTGCTGGTGCTTCTGCCGATATTCGCCGTGCTGATGGCGCGCGGCTACGGGCAGTGACCGCCGCCGCACCGGTGATCCGCCATGAAAAAAATCATCGAGCTTGAAACGAACCGCTTATATTTACGGCAATGGCAGCCGGCGGACTTTGAGCCCTTTGCTGCGCTGAATGCGGATTCTGAGGTGAGGGCATTTTTTCCCTCGCCGCTTGCGCGTGCCGAAAGCGATACGATGGCGCAACGTTGTCTATCCTTGATCGCTGCACGTTGCGTTCCGGCGCCTTAATCGCAAAGAAGTGGTGTCGTTTACGACCGTGAACAATGTGCGCTCCCGCGCTGTGATGCTGCGTTTGGGCATGCGCGAGGCGGGTCTTTTCGATCACCCGCAGGTGCCGGCTGGCAGTGGGCTGCGGCAACATTGCCTGTATCGACTCGCGGGTGAAGACTATGACACGCAATCTCACATTCCGGTGAAGCTCCGCGAGCGGGCGTTGACCGCTTAAAACATATTCAATAAAAACAAATAGTGACAGAGCCGAAGCGCTTCACTGAATTGCAGCGCACGCGCGGTATACTGTTCTATCAGCTTGGCGCGCGCACCGCCTGCCCCGCGCGTCGCAAGCTTCTCGAACGCACCGCGAACTATAAGGAGATCGCATGGCCAAGCTGGATCGCATGCGTGCGAAGTGAGGGGCTATTTACGCACTGCTGCAAACTACAGTTGCCAATCGCTTACTCGCCCAAATACGCACGCCGCACCTCAGGGTTATCCAGCAGCGACTTCGCTTCGCCGCTTAAGGTAATCAATCCGCTTTCCATCACATAGCCGCGATCGCAGGTTTGCAGCGCGAGCCGCGCGTTTTGTTCGATCAGCAGCAACGTGACCCCTTCGCGCGCCACGGCGCGGATGGTTGCAAAAATCTTCTGCACCACGATGGGCGCCAAGCCCATGCTGGGTTCATCCAGCAGCAGCAGGCGCGGCCTGCACATCAGCGCGCGCGCGATGGCGAGCATTTGCTGTTCGCCGCCGGAGAGCGTGCCGGCGAGTTGGCCGCGCCGTTCGGCGAGGCGCGGGAAGGTGGCATAGGCGCGCTCGCAATCGGCTGCGATTTCGGCTTTGTCGTTACGATGGTCGCGAATGTAAGCGCCCATCGCCAGATTTTCTTCAACTGTGAGCCGCGCGAATACGCCGCGGCCTTCGGGCACCAGTGCCAGCCCGCGCCGCACCAGTTCAAACGCGGGCTTGCCGGTGATGTCCTGCCCGTCGTAGCGCACGCTGCCGGCGGCGGGCGCGAGCAGGCCCGACAGGGCTTTCAGGGTGGTGGTCTTGCCCGCGCCGTTGGCGCCGATCAGCGCCACCATTTCCCCGGCGCGCACGTCGAGGTCGATGCCCTTGACGGCATTGATGCCGCCGTAGGCCACCTTGAGGCCGCGCACCTCAAGTAACGGCGGCAACATCCACTCCCAAATACGCTTCGATCACTTTCGCGTCGCGCTGCACTTCGGCGGGCGCGCCCTCGGCGATTTTCTCGCC
>JANPOH010000181.1:0-5240 GCA_031427895.1 Betaproteobacteria bacterium | reverse complement strand
TGGGGGCTGGGGGCTGGGAGTGCGAGCGCCGCTGCCCCCCCCCCGCGCCGTACTCTGGACTTCCAACACCCAATTCCACACGCCACACGCCGCACGCCAAACGCCAAACGCAATCAGAGCTGGGTCATGCCTTCACGCAGGGCATAGCGGGTGAGATCCGCGACGGTGTGCAGATCGAGCTTGTGCATGATGTTGCGGCGATGCACCTCGACCGTGGCGACGGTGATGTTCATTGCTTGCGCGATATCCGCGGAGCGCCGGCCTTCGGCAATCAGGCGCAATACTTGCTGCTCACGCGCGCCCAACACGCTGATGGGCGGCGCGGTGCGGCGCGCGTCCGCGACGGCGACATTCGCCAACACGCGGGTGATATCAGCGCTCAAGTAGCTGTTGCCGGCGGCCACTTGACGAATCGCGCGTATCAGCTCTGGCGCCGCGCCCTCCTTGGTGATGTAGCCGGCGACGCCGGCCTTTAACATTTCCTGCACGAAGCTGCGGTCCGTATACGCCGACAACGCCAATATCCTGACCGGCAGTTTCATCGCGCGCAAGCGTTTCGCCACTTCGATGCCGCTCATGCCGGGCATGGAAATATCCAGCACCAGCACATCCGGCGCCTGATCACGCACAAGCTCGATGACCGCCACGCCGTCACTGGCGGAACCGACAACCTCGAACCCGGGCTCCGCCGCCAGCACGCCGGCCAGCGCGTCGCGCAGCATGCGATGGTCGTCACACAACGCCACTTTGATGACGGGGGAATTCATCGTGTTGCCGCGAGAGACATAAAAATCATGGCTGGCGATCCGCAGCCACATCCGCCGCCGCCGCCGGCAGCAGCGGTGCGCGCAACATCGCCACCGTGCCGCCCTCCTGCGGGCTGGTGATGGAAATCTCGCAGCCGCCCGATATCAGGGCCTCGTGCAGGCCACGCAAGCCCAGGCCGCCGCCGGAGGCAGCGGCGTCACGGCCGGCCAACCCGATGCCATGGTCGTTGACGGTCACCTCGATGGCGGCGCCGGCGTGCCGCACCTGAACCAGCGCGGACCCCACCTGCGCGTGCTTGACGACGTTAATCAGCAATTCGCGCACGGCGCGATACAGCAGCGCGCTGATAAAGGGATCGAGGGGTTTGTCGAGCACATCATCGTCAAGCGTAACGCGCAAACCGTACTGGCGCTGCATCTCCTCCGCAAGCCACGCCAGCGCCGGCAACAAGCCGAACTGGCGCAACTGCGGCGGGCTTAATTCGAATTCAATCGACCGAATGTCGCGGGTGGCCTGCCCGATAACGCCAAACACTTCTTCCAGCGTCCCGCGCAATAATTTTCCCGTGGCGATGTTCAGCGTGGTGGAAAGCCGCAGGCCGGCCAGGTACAGCAACTGCCCGACGCCATCGTGCAGATTGCGCGCGATGCGGGCGCGTTCTTCCTCGAGTAATTTGGTCTGGTTCATGCTCATGCGCCGCAGGGTCTCGTTGGCTTCGCGCAGGCGCTGTTCGGCTTGCTTGTGCGCGGTAATGTCCGCGTTTTGTCCCACCACGCGCAATGGGCGCCCATGGTCGTCATAGAACACCTTGATGTTCGACTCGAGCCAGATCACCCGTCCGTCCGTGCGCACCAATCTAAACTGGTGTACGTTCGATGTCTCGCGCCGTTCAAAGACCGCGTCCACCCGCCGCTTGAATGCTTCAACATCGTCGGGATGAATCAGACGCAGCCGCGACTCTCGCTGCCCGTCGAAGGTCGTTAAGCCATACATCTGCATCAGACGCGGCGACAGGCGCATCGTGTCCGCCGGCACATTAAGCTCGAAGCTGCCGGCGTTGCCCGCGGTCTCCGCCAGCGACAACAGATCGTCCTTTTCCTGTAGTGCGCGCTCCTGCAGCAGTTTGAGTTCGGTGATATCACGCAGCAGACCGATGATGCGCACCGCGCGCCCCCGCTCGAACAGCACCCGACCGTTGCCCGCGATCCAGCGCACGGCTTCGCCGGGACGGGGAGCAGCACGGTATTCCTGCGTCACCCGGCCGTCGCCGTTGGGATCGAGCGCCCGCGCAGTGGCCCCGGCTCGCGCTTCGCGATCCAGCGGATGCACGTAGGCCGATATATTTTCACGGTTCAACGGGCGTTCATCATCAATGCCGAGAAGCGCCTTGGCACGCTTGTCCAAATGCGATTCGCCGGTAAGCAGATCGTGGTCATACAAACCAAAGCCCGCACCCTCCATGGCCAGCGCGAGTTTCTCCTGACTGTCACGCAGCGCGGCATCCGCGCGTTTGCGATTGGTCAGGTCAAAATGCGTGCCGACGATGCGAACCACCGGCCCGCCGGTCTCGCGCCGGAGCGGATGTCCTCGCGACCGCACACTGACGTAATGCCCCGCTTTGTGCAGCAGGCGAAACTCCGTGACGAATTCCATTTCGCCACGCAGTACGCCTTCCACCACCGCGCCCGCACGCGCCTTGTCGTCGGGATGCAGCAGGCGCTCCCACGCACTGAAGTACGGCTCGATCTCGTCCGGCGCGCGGCCGAGCATCGCCGCCCAGCTCGCGGAGTAATACACCGCGTTGGTTTCCACATTCCAGTCCCACACGCCCAGCCCCGTGGCGGTCAGCGCGTGCGCGAGCCGCTCCTCGATCAAGTGCAAAGCCTCGGCGTCACGCTTCGCGTCGTCGATATCGACCACGGTGCTGATCCAGCGAATCACCCGCCCCTGCGCGTCGCGTATGGGCTGGGCATGGCCTTGTTGCCAGCGGTAGCCGCCGTCGTGAAACCGTTGCCGGAATTGGGATGAACAGGGTGCCGCGCTCCTGATGCATTCCGCCCAATTCGCCTGCATGCGCGCCAGATCATCCGGGTGCATGGCTGCCGCCCAATTGTCTTGCAGCGACGCACCAGCCGGCAAGCCAGTTGCCTCGTAGAACCGCCGGTTGACGTATTCGGCCACACCCGCGGCGCTGGAAATCCAAATGATCCCCGGCGTGTGGTCGGCCAGCATGCGGAAATGGATCTCGCTGTCACGCAACGCCGACTGCATACGCCACTGATCGGTAATATCGGTGATGACGCCCAGCAACGTTTGCACCTTGCGCGCGTCGTCGAATTCCGGAATCAAGCGCGCCGCAAAGCGCCGCAACCCCTGCGGCGTGTTATCGCTGAATTCCGTGTGTTTGACGCGCCCCGAGATACATGCGTCGCGGCACTGTTCAGCCAGCGGCAGCCATACCGCCTCGCGCATGCCCGCCTGCGCGCCCGTCTTGCCGTGAAACGCATCGGGCGTGATCCCGGTCCATTGCGTCACCGCGGCATTGACATAGACGAAGCGCAGATCGCGGTCAAGCCGGAACATGACATCCGGCGAGTGCGCCACCAGCGTGGCGAACATGTAATCGTCCGGCGTTGAGAAAGGCACCGTCGCGCTATTGCTGGACATGGGTATCTCTGGAGAAGATGTTGGGCAATCAGCCGATGTTATGCCTAATCCGCGCGCGGGAAAATACTTACGGTACTGCACTGCACGCCGCGAAACGTGCTCAAATCATCGACCGCGACACGATATATGGACTTGCCTTCGAATCCCATTAGCCCCCGTAGCCCTTTTGGGGTCACCGGGTCATGGGGTCACCGGGTCATGGCATCAGGGCATCAGGGGATCAGGAGATCAAGGCTTCAGTATCCCCAGCAAGTTATAAAAATCATCCGTCCAGAGCGGAAATTTCGGATTCAGCGGCAACACGTCGGCGGCGGCGCGTATCGGCTCGGCGTTGATAATGCGCGGATTTTTAGTGACAATAATCTGATCGGTGGACGACAGCCAGTAGTCCGCGCCGGTTTTGTAGCCGTTCGCGGGCTCATCGGTCACCATCAATGCCGTCATGCCGAACGCGGCGGCGAGACGCTCCACCACCGGCGCGATACCGACAAAGCGGTTGGTGGCCTGAAACACGATCACGCCGCCGGGCGCCAGATGTTTGACGTAGACCTTCATCGCCTCGTGCGTGAGCAGATGCATTGGTATCGAATCGCCGGCGAAGGCGTCTATCGCCAGCAGATCGTAACGTTGCGGCGCTTCGCGCTCGAGCGACAGGCGCCCGTCGCCCAGCACCACGTCGATCTGCGCCGGGCTGCCGGTGAGATAGGTGAATTCCTTCATCGCCACCGCCGCCACCTGCGGATCGATTTCGTAAAAGCGGAACACGTCGCCCTGCCGAGCGTACGCCGCGATCGCGCCCGCGCCAAGGCCGAGCACGCCGATGCGGCGCGGCGTCTCCGGCAAGCTCGCGAACGCACGGCCATAGCCGCTGGTCGGCCCGAAGTAGGTGGTGGGCTTGCGCTGATCGGCGGGGCTCATCAACTGCCCGCCGTGGTTGATCGCGCCGTGATACATCACGCGAAACGGCACGGGGTCGGCGTAGTCACGGGTACGCACCACGCCGTAAAAATTACGCACCATCACGCGGATATCGCGCGAGTAGTCGTTGATGTTATCCATCACAAACCAACTGGTGACGCAGACCACGGCAAACGCGATGGCAGCGGCCCACTTTTGCATCGCCATCGCGCTCCACGCCACCAGCAGCGCACACGCGATCAACGTAAAGCCCAGCTCGAAATACCCCTTCAACACCAGCGGCGCGACAATCGCGATCAGCAGCGCACCGAACGCGCCGCCGACGGAAATCATCAGGTAAAACGTGGTGAGATAACGCGGCGCGGGGCGCAGGCGGTAGAGCTCGCCGTGGCAGAACATGCAGCACAAAAACATCCCCGCCGCGTACAGCGGCGCGGCCACATACAGATCCAGCGACTCGGTGAAAAAGGCCATCGCCGGCAGCGTTACCGCCATCAGCGCAAGAAATACCGGGCGCGCATACCAGCGCGGATGATCGAAGCAAATAATAAACGTCACCAGATACAGCGACAGCGGCGCCAGCCACAAAAACGGAATCGACGCGATGTTCTGCGTCAGGTGATTGGTCACCGCCAGCAGCAGGCACGACCCCATCGCGGAGAACGCCACCCAGGTAAAACGCTCGCCCCACGTGGGCGCGGGCGCGCCGGCGTCCCCGGTCGCCGGCGCGGCGATCAGCGATGCCGCGCCGGCCGCCTTCGCGCTGGCCCACGCCGTCAACGCGCACAGCACCGCGAACCCGGCGTACATCGCCGACCACGAATAAGACTGCACCGCCAGCCGCAAAAACGGCTCGATCACCACCGGGTACGACAGCAGCGCCAGCA
>JANPOH010000180.1:0-13562 GCA_031427895.1 Betaproteobacteria bacterium | reverse complement strand
CCGTCGCGCGCGATGAGGTCGATCTCGCCGTAACGACTGCGATAGTTGCGTTCGACTATGTGTAAGCCGTGGCCTTGGAGGAAAGTTGCGGCGCGCGCTTCGGCGCCGGTGCCGAGATCGTTCACGGTTTTGCGGGGACGGGTTTGGGCGGCGCACCGGGGGCCGGCGCCGATAGCGGGCCAGTAGGGGCAAGTGGTGCAATCGGGGCGGCAAGGGGCAGGTGGGCACCGATGCGCGCGCTGACCAATTCACGTGCGAAGTGACGGTCGCGCGCCAGCGTCAGTTTGCCGGTGACACCATCCAGCGTGAGGTCGGCTTGCTTCGACAACAGGGCTTGTCCAATGCGCCAGGCGTCGATGCCCAGCGCGTAGAGTCGTTCAAGATCCGTCTCGCCGCCAAAATCCGGGCGCGGATAAATCATCACGGCGGGATGATCGCGCTTTATCAGCCAGGGCATGTCGAAAAACGTAACCCCGGCCAGATCGATGCCCGCCGCCGGCCCGGCATCGCCGATGTAAACCTGCGATGAGGCGTATACCGCCAGCGGCTCCAGTTGCGCGCGCACCGTGCGCGCCTGACGCAGATCCAGCGCCAGAAATACCATGTCCGCCACGCGCAGTTCGACCGCTTGTTTGAGCCGCGTGAGTTCCGCGGGGCTGGGGTTGTAAGCGAATTCGGCAACCAGCTTGCCGCCCAGTTTGGTGAATTCTTCGATGAACGCTTGTTGCAGACGTTTAAGCAGAGGGCTGTCGCCGGTGACGGTGTAGACGTTGCGCCTGCCCTCGCGATAAGCAAGGCGCGCCGCCTGCCGCGCCTCGGTTTCGATTTGCAGGCTGATTACATGCAGGTTCGGGCGATTGGGCGCGCTGCCTATGGGCGCATTGAGCGCCAGCGTCGGCACGCTGACCTCGCCGGCGGCAACGGCAGTGACCGCCGAACGGATCAGCGGGCCGACCACCAGGCGCGCGCCGGTTTGCGTGGCTTGCTGGTAAATCGCGCTGGCTTGCTTTGCGTCGTCGCCCACGGCATACACGCGGATTATCAGCGTTTGTTGCCCCTGCGCCTTGGATGCGGCGAGAAAGCCGTCGCGCAGCGCTTCGGCATGGCGGCGGAAAACACTGGATTCAATCGGCAGCAACAACGCAATGTGCGGCACATCGACTGCCGCCACGCCCGGCACGCTGGATTGCGCATGCACGGGGGCCACGCTGGCTATCGCGCACAGGCCGCCGTATAGTACGGCGACCGTCGCCAGCCAAAAATCGCGCGCCCGTACATGAATATATCCAGTAACCATCCGTCGCAATGTGTTGCCCATGCGACATTATATGTAGTTGCCACGCCGATCGGTAATCTGGCGGATATCAGCGCGCGCGCCATCGAGGTATTGGGCGGCGTCAATGCGATTGCAGCGGAAGACACCCGCGTGACGCGGCACCTGCTCGATCACTGCGGCATCACCGCGCGGCTGATCGCCCTGCACGCCCATAACGAAGATCGCGCGGCGCGTGACGTGCTGGATATACTCGCGGGCGGTGCCAGCGTGGCGCTGGTGAGCGACGCAGGCACCCCGGCGATCTCCGACCCCGGCGCGCGCCTGGTGGGATTGGCGCGCGAGGGAGGCTATGCGGTAAGCCCGATCCCCGGCGCGAATGCCGCCGCCGCTGCCGTATCGGTCAGCGGATTTTTATCACCGCATTTTTTGTTCTATGGATTTCTGCCGGCACGCAGCAGCGCACGGCGCACCGAATTGGCGGCGCTGGCGTCGTTGCCGTATTCACTGGTGTTCTACGAAGCGCCGCATCGCGTGGTGGAGTGTGTCGCCGATCTGACGGCAGTGATGGGCGCGGAGCGCCGTATCCTGTTCGCGCGCGAACTGACGAAACTGTTCGAGGAAACGCACGTGTGCAAACTGGCCGAGGCGCAAGCATGGCTGGCGGCGAACGCCCATCGCGCGAAGGGGGAATTTGTAGTGGTGGTGGAGGGGGCGCCCGTAGCCGCTGACGACGCGGCGGATACTGAAAAAACTCAAAACATTCTCAAGGCGCTGCTCGATGAATTGCCGCTGAAGCAGGCGGTGGCGCTGGCGGTGAAGATTACCGGCGGCAGCCGGAATGCGTTGTATGAGAGGGCGTTGGCGATGAAGAGCGAAGGTGCGTAGCCTGCGGTAAGGCATGGGGCTTCGGCCACGCAGTGCCTGGCTGTCTTATGGGTGCAGCCAAGAACCATACGCCATCTTGTGGCTGGAAATTTCGCTGGAGGGGTAGCTATCAACGAAGCCAGCTATCAACGAAACCAGCCCGTAACAGCGGATACCAGCCGGTTGTTGCCGTGGGGCAGGCAGTAAAGTACGCTTTCTTCAGCATGGATTGTGTAGTGATCCAAGTAAAGAGTATAGAAGGGAAACGCTTTCTTGATATGCAGGATTATTTCAAATAAATCATTGGGTTTGTGATAGAGGGAGATCGCCAATTTCGGCTTGAAGCGGTTTATGCTTTCGCTTGCGCCGAGCAAGGTTTCCATTTCCGCGCCTTCAATATCCAGCTTGATAAAATCAATTTCGGCGATTGTTTTATTGTTTACCAGGTAGTCAATCGATCGCGAAGGGATATCTTGATCGCCCGAGCGGAAACCCGGCGAATATTGGTTCAAAACAATTGGGGCGAAATCGGTATTTTTGTCGGATAACCCATAGGGCATGACCACCACGTTGAGATGGGGAAATTGCTTGGTATTGTGCGCTAAAATCTCCAAGTGTTCGGAAACCGGGTCAAAGGCAAACACTTTTCCGTTGAATCCAACGGCATTTGAAAACACCAGCGCGGAATCGCCCAGGCAGGCGCCCCCATCGATGACCGTATCGCCAGGCGACGGGCAAATACTCACCCCATCCCTGTTATAGAAGTATTGTCCCCGGAAAAGGTAATACTCAAGGCCAATGCAGTCGACGACATACCGTTTGCCTCGGTACTCGAAATCATAATGAGACAGTGCGCCAAACATTCCTTGTGCCGCGAGTGTGCTGGGGGTGGGGTTTTCCAGAATTTTATAATCTTCAAGCTCCTTTTGCCTGCTTGCGAATTCGACCGGAAGCCGCACGCATAAATGACCGGCTAGGCGATACGCGATCAGGTAAAGAAACAACCTTTTAGAGGCGTCGTCCGCCAAGGCGGTATATGCGGAAAACAGTTGTTCACGATGGTTCGCGAACCAGTCAAAATAAAACGCGTGGTTATCAGGGAAAAACTCCCTGGAATGATCTTTGCCGTCGAAGTTAAATCTCGCCGCGTCGAAATTATCGAAAAACGAATTCATCTTCAGTGCGGTGATGGACTCAATGAGCGTTTTTTCAAAAAAAGACTTGGGATCGGTCGGCAGTTCGGCGAACATCATGAATTCCTCAAAATGTTATAACGAGTGAGCGGTTATGTATTCAAGGCGAGCGCTGTGTATGCCTGTCGCCCATGGGTGATGGCCATAATAGCGGCAATTTCAACGGATTCCCATGCGGCCAAGGCCACGCATGGCGCATAATAAATGTCCGTGGCGCGGAGCGGAGACTATACCGCAAAGATTTTGCGCTATAGTCCGGGAAGCGAAAGTTTCTTTCATTTGAGGAGTTGTTCAAAAGTGAAGTTGAACAAGCCCATCTACGTTACCCAGCCGGCGATGCCGCCGCTGGATGACTTTATCCCCTATTTGCAGCAAATCTGGGAGGGTAAGTTACTCACCAACATCGGTCCTTTTCATCAACAACTGGAACGAGCGCTGAGCAGCTACTTAGGGGTCGAACATATCGCGCTGTTTACCAATGGCACTCTGGCCCTGGTAACGGCCTTGCAGGCGATGCGAATTACGGGCGAGGTAATTACGACGCCGTATTCGTTTGTTGCTACAGCGCATTCGTTACTCTGGAATGGTGCCAAGCCTGTGTTTGTCGACGTTGATCCACACACGCTTAATCTGGATCCCGAAAAGATCGAGGCTGCCATTACACCGCAAACCACGGCGATTATGCCAGTCCACGTTTATGGAAACCCGTGTGATGTGACCCGCATTCAAGCCATTGCCGACACCTACGGTCTGAAAGTCATTTACGATGCCGCGCATGCATTCGGCGTCACGTACGGCGGAACCAGTCTGTTGCGGCATGGCGACATGTCCATACTGAGTTTTCATGCTACCAAGGTGTTTAATACCTTTGAAGGCGGGGCGATTGTTTGTCCCGACGCCAAGACCAAGCAGCGTATAGACTACTTGAAGAATTTTGGTTTCGCCGACGAGGTGACCGTTACCGCGCCTGGCATTAACGGCAAGATGAGCGAAATTCAAGCGGCGTTCGGACTGCTCCAGCTTAAGCATGTCGCCGCTGCAATCGCGCGCCGCATGGAAATTCAGCGGCTCTATCGCGAGTCGTTAAGCGGCGTGAAGGGCGTTCGTTTGTTGCCCTTGCCCGCGGGAACACAGGGTAACGCGGCGTATTTCCCCATACTGGTGACCGGGGATTACCCGATAAGCCGCGACGCGCTCTATCAAAAATTAAAGGACCACGGCATCCACGGCCGGCGCTATTTTTACCCGCTGATCAGCGACATGCCGATGTATCGCGCTTTGCCATCCTCGCGCCGGGAAAATCTGCCCCACGCAACCCTCGCGGCGCAGCAGGTGCTTTGCCTGCCAATCTACCCTGATCTCGATCTGCCGATCGTGGATTCAATCTGCGGCTTGGTCGCGGAAGCCGTCCATGGCTAGAGCGTTCTTGGTGGATGCCAATGAATCGCAACGTATCGCGCCGTATTGTTTTCACCGCCATACATGACCATTTTGTCGAGAGGTTACTGGTGCTCAAGCTACTCATCGACCGTGTGTTCAATAAATAAATTCATTCGATATTTCGAAAGAACATGAAGCTGGTCTTCGATTGAAAATCGAACGGGGTATCGGGCGCAGATTTCCGCGATCTCATTCTTGCGCCACCATCGCCCCATGCCATCATTGGCCGTCTTATCCGTATTTTCTAAATACCGTTGCCGTCTTTCCGGCGTATCATAAAAACTCCATTTTCTTTCATCGTCCGGTATTCCCGTCATAAATAGGCTCACCGTTTTGCCTTTGCCAAATTCTTGTATAGCAGCCAATATTTCATTTAAATCTTGAGGCTCAAAATAAGCCAGGGAGTCATGCATCAAAATCTTAATGGATTTGGAATTGTTTTTTGAGAGGACTTCACGCAAAACAAAAATGGCATCATTCTGAAAATAGGCAATATTGGGACTGGACCTTAATTGCCTGGCCGTATCAATAAGGTGTTTTGCAAAATCAACGGCAAATATTTCTTTAACTTCAGATGATAATTCGTAAGTAACAAGTCCATTACCACAACAAAGATCAATAACGGTGTCCTCCTTGCCCAGCGCCAGTTTTTTGTGGACACCTTCAATCATGATCATAAAAGATTCATGGCTTATCGGTTTTTTATCGATCGTTTTGCCAACCTGAAAATAAAGATCGTCCATTGAATTGGCTTGCCGCAGACGATATTTATTCCAATAGTCTTTCCAGTATTCCGTGGTTTTCATTTTCCGTACCTGTTCGGGCCTCCCTGTGCCGGGAGGGGCGTCAATCTGAGGGGCTGGCGCATGCACGCGTTGTTGGCGTAGTAATTCGAGTGGATTTTTTAGAAATATTCAAACGACAATTATTCTAAAGTATAGGCGTCGAGCAATTTTCCGCACTCGCTAACGGAATTAAACATCAATAAATCAATAATGGATAGATTCGGCGCGAATGGATTGTTGAATTGCTTATACGGAACGATTTCAGGTTGTATGAATTTCAATTCCAATCCCTCCTGAACAAAATCTACTTTGCTATATAGATCAATTCCACCCGGCAAGTTCACATAAGTTATGGCGTTTTCCAGCTTACAGATATCGATGATCCGTTCTTTCCCTTTTAGTTCGCTATTCTTATAAATTTCCGAAGTGGGTACAATTTCAGTCTCAATATTTAAGTATTTGCAAACCGAAGCAACGCTATTTCTTGATAGCTCCGCGATGCTCGAGGGTTTCATGTCAAATACCGATTCAATTAGTTCAAAACCAGCTGAAAAAAAAGGGGCGCTTTTGTAGCCTTGTGTAATTGTCTTGTAGAACTTGTTACGCCAAGTGGCATACAACCGTTCGTGCAATTGAATCTCGTTGATATTTTTAAATGAACTGGGGTTCCGCAAGGTAATACTGAAGAGATGCGGCTTTCCATTAAGCAGGATTCTGTTTCGGGCGATCCAGCCCTGCTTGATAAACGCCACATCGTCATAAATAATAAAACGATCAACGCTATTGATTAATTGAAAGTAGCCTGCATATGGAAATAAATAGGGTTGCATAATTGCAACGCTCTTGCCATTTCCTTTTTTTAACATGGAAAATTCGGCTCCGCGATTATTTTTATGAGATGGTCACGATTTGGATTTGGCGCCCAGTTTAAATTGTCGCCGGTCCGTCGCGCAGGGTTGTGTTCGCAAGCCTGAAGATACAAGGCCTTTCAGATGGCCAGAGTCACGTGATCGTTGCCTGCCATGTCACCGGGCCGGACTGACGCAACGGATGCCACTGTGGCGATGATAATCATCGCTGTGCCAATGGGCGGCTATCGGCCCCGGGAATTAACGCAAGCGATGAGGCATGCATCATCGACCGGTTTCGCGAAATTGGCGAGCGCATTTAATGGCCGCGCTGCTACATCTGCAATTCCGGGGAGGGGCGTCCTCATTTAGTTAATTTGCAGCGTTATGGCATTTGCGGCGAAATCGCCCAGATTGGCAAATCTATACACGATACGCAGTTTGCCATCCGGTTCGCGTTTGATGACGAAAAATCCCGTTTCGGTAATAGCGGGTCCGCGCAGATAATCGGCGCCATCGGAAAACAGATGCGGGTGATTTTCAAGTGTATTGCCATGCGCCATGATTACTGCATTTTTTCCAGGCTCAATGGTTATGGTGGTGAGGACGCGCTTTAAATCCGCGGAAAATGCTGCTGCATTGTCCTTATTCGTCACTGGCGTATGCGCCAATCCCACACTGGGCGCACCTGTTTTGCCGAACGCAAGTTCCGCACCTTGCCGCGCCCGGCAGCTGGGACTGCTGGCGACCGCCCCCACTGGAACCTTGGCGAGTTCGAAAATCTTGCCGATTATTTTCGCTTCTTCTTTCCCTTGCGTGGTCAGGCAGACGGCGTCTCGATATGTTGCATCGGCGGCATTGGCCCCGGTAGCCAATTCAAAAACATCGAACGCGATCACGGAGTCCCACTTTTGCCTTTGCGGGTGTCGAAAATAGAGGATATATCCGCCTTTTTTTATGTCTTCCGCGACGCTTTTGGGGGATACAGCCTGTGCCTTGTTCGGAGCTGCCGACCTCGCCGGCGTTGCGCGATCCAATCCTGGAAACGGATTCCCGATGTAGAGGTAATTGACAATCCCGGCACCAGCCAACATCCCTAACGAGAATGTGATCGCTATTTTTCCTGAAGTGGATAGTGGCATCGTGCTCCCCCAAGAATGTCATGGTGACAAGGTGCTTATCATAGCACCACCACAACGCCTATGGCGGTACCGCCAGCGTCAAATGGTATCGATTGGAGTCGGAAAGCTCGCGCTGGGCCGACGATCATAGGCATTACTTCGCGCTGGATTGCGGCTGCGCTGAGGCGCATATTGCCCAATTACTTCTATGACACGCCCACGTTCGTGGACGACCAAATACAGAAGTTCTGCACAACGGGACGAGTCAGGCGCGCATGCGCCAGATCGGCTGCCGAAATAATTGCATTGACCAATCGATCGTCAGGAAAATTTCGTGCAAAGGACTCGGCGGCGGCATAGCCGGCGGCCACGGCTTCTTGCGGGCGGGCAAGGGTCTTCTCTATTGCAGCACTAACACTTTCTAAATTGAAGTCAAACGCGTACTGCGCCATTTCCGGGAAATAGTCGGCAAGAAAAGGGGTTGCGTTTGTCAGGCACAATGTGTGGTAGATGGCGGCATGGCCGACGCGCTCGTGTACTGATCCGACAGTATTGGGCGACATATCGATCAGCGCCAGGTAATCCGGTGCCGAGGCCATCATTTGTTGATAGGTGCCGCTACCATGCCACACTGCGGGACCATCGGTAAAATCAACATGCTCCCAGAAATCGCCGTATATATCGACCGGATATTTCGCCAGCACTCGGCCCAAAAGGGTGCTTTTCGCGCGCCGCGCATAATCGTCCAGTTGCGCCGTGAGAAAACACAGCAGGTCGTGCGGCAATAGCGGAGATATGTCCATTAAGCGCGCTGTTCTATCGATGACACGTTCAATGGCGAGAACATCGGATTGCGTGCTCAAGTCGGCACGCAGCTCATCAGCAGCCGCATTCAGCAGGGAAGCTACTTTCACCGGTAGGTTGTCCTGCCAAAGGCGGCGCAACTTATCCGGATCGTTGCCATTTTTGTAAAATGCCAGGCGACCGTTACGCTTTGTAGGTATGGATGCCTTGTCGAAGCCAGGTGGGGGCAGACCAAGGATCGGCAATTGGGCGCTGATTCCTTCGCTGGTTGTCGGGCCACGCAAGCGCCGCTCGAAGAAATCAAGGTGCTCGGGAAATGCATACAAATTGACATGCGCGGGTGATGTCTGCTTGTGTCGATCCGGGAAGTAGGCTGGATGATCGCCAAGTAATTTTATGAAAGGTATTCCCGCCATGGCCCAGGGGCAACCTGTCCCAACCTTGAAAAGCTGAATGCCGGCGCCAGCGGGCGCCACCACACAGCGGACTCCCTCCTGCAATGCATCAAGCAACTGCGAGTGCCAATCGGTCGCTTCAAAACTAACAAGGCGATATTGGTATCCGCACCGTTCAAACAGCGCTTTTTGTGCCTGCATGTAACCCAAAAATATGCCGGATCGAGATGGTCCGGAAAAGCCCAGTACGAGGCGAGAATCCCGAGGCGCGACCTTGGACTTCACGGGCCAAGTCATGCCGCGCGCTGGCGTGGCGACATCCTGTGCCGTAGGGTTTTGCCGTGCAAACAGGCTCTTGATGACGGTACCTAGCATATGCGCTTAAGATTTTTGGATTTCGATTGGTCGGCGAACGACGGAAACCGCCGACTTGCCGGTTGGCGCTGCAACTACGAGAGCAAAATTATCATGGATAAAACAGTTTCACTCAATCGATGCAGGCGCATCCGCAGTGTAGGGGAATTTTAACCTTCTTTTGGCTAACGCTCGGTGTTTCAGCGCCCAGGCTAAAGGGCAATCGCGCGTCATTCGCCCTTGACCCGCTTCTCACTTTACATTTCACGCATCGCACTTCACGTCTTGGCGCACACCGATTACTATTCGATCCATGACCAACACGATAACGTCACTCACCCTCACCCGCCCCGACGATTGGCACCTGCATCTGCGCGATGGCGACTTTCTGCGCGCGGTGCTGCCTGATACGGCGCGGCGCTTTGCGCGTGCGATTGTGATGCCCAATCTCAAGCCGCCGGTGACTACCGTTGCGCTGGCGCTGGCGTATCGGCAGCGCATTGTGGATGCATTACCAGCGGGCGCACGGTTCACGCCGCTGATGACGTTGTATCTCACGGACAACACGCGACCCGAAGAAATAATTAAATCAAAACAAATAGATAGCGCAGATTTCGTGATGGCGGTCAAATATTATCCCGCCGGTGCAACCACTAACTCCGATGCCGGCGTGACCGATCTTGCGCGTTGCGCGGCGGTGCTGGAGGCGATGCAGGAAGCGGGCATGCCGCTGTGTGTGCACGGCGAAGTCACCGACACGGCCGTGGACATCTTCGATCGCGAGCGCGTGTTTCTGGAACGCGTGCTGGCGCCGCTTATCGTGAAATATCCGCGACTGAAAATCGTGGTGGAGCACATCACCACGCGCGAAGCCGCGCAGTTTGTGGCCAGTGCGCCAGCAACCATTGCCGCGACGATCACCGCGCATCACCTGCTGCTCAATCGCAATGCGTTGTTCGCCGGCGGCATGCGCCCGCACAACTACTGCCTGCCGGTGTTGAAACGCGAAGTGCATCGCGAGGCGCTGGTGGCGGCGGCGATCAGTGGTAATTCCAAATATTTTCTCGGCACTGACAGTGCTCCGCACGCGCGCCACACCAAAGAGGCCGACTGCGGCTGCGCCGGTTGTTACACAGCGCATGCAGGCATTGAGCTGTATGCCGAGGCGTTTGAAGCGGCGGGCGCACTGGACAAACTGGAAGGATTCGCCAGTCACTTCGGGCCGGATTTTTACGGCCTGCCGCGCAACCGCGACACGATCACGCTTACGCGCGAGCCATGGCGCGTGCCGATGGAAGTGGCGTATGGCGATGACCGCCTGACGCCGTTTCGCGCGGGCGGCGAGGTGGCGTGGCGGCTTGCCTAACGCGAGTAACGTAAGTCACGTCAGTGAGCGACGCGCCCAATCCCGATCCAGCATGCCCCAAGCGCGACGGTTTTCAGCCGCCGCGCGGCGCGTTGTGGGTGTTTGGCTATGGCTCGCTGATGTGGGATGCGGGCTTCGCCTACCGCGCGGCGCGTTCCGCGCTGCTGCACGGCTATCACCGCGCGTTTTGCGTCTACTCACACCGCTTTCGCGGCACCGAACAAAAGCCCGGTCTGGTGCTGGGCTTGAACCCCGGCGGCGCTTGCCGCGGCATGGCGTTTCAAATCGCCGCGCGCGACGTGCCGTGCGCGCTCGATGAGCTGTGGGTGCGCGAAATGCCGCGCCGCACGTATCTGCCGCGCATGCTGCCGGTGAGAGTGGCGCGTGGGGCGCGTGGGGAGCCGGGCGTGGTGCGCGCCCTCGTGTTTATCGCCGACCCGTCGCACTATGCGTATGCTGGCAAGCTTGCGCCTGAACACTCGGCGCGCATGATCGCGGGGGCGCGTGGCCTGCGCGGTGCCAACGCCGATTATCTGCATCACACCGTTAATCACCTGCGCGAACTCGGCGTGCGCGATCGCGCGCTGGAGCGCCTGTATGCGCGCGTGGGCCAATTGCAGGCACAAGACCAGCACCGGTGATACCATCGTCCGCGAAGTCGGCCAGACAGTCGCTGCACGCGGATAAAACCCGTCGCCTCACGGTGTCGGTGCCGCGCGTGGAGGAAAGTCCGGGCTCCACAGGGCAGGGTGGCGGGTAACACCCGTCCGTTATAAGCCGTGGGCGCAAGTTCACGGTGAAGGCGAGGAATAGGGCCACAGAGACGAGTCCTGGCGCGCAAGCGTCAGGGGTGAAACGCGGCAACCTCCACCCGGAGCAACACCAAATAGGCAAGCGCTGACGCGGCCCGTCGAGCTTGCGGGTAGGTGGCTAGAGCCGTGGAGCAATTCACGGCCCAGAGGAATGGCTGTCAGGGCGCAAGCCCCATACAGAACCCGGCTTACCGGCCGACTTCACTTTTCTTTATGCGTTACACAGGCGATGGCGTAGGGGCGGGTGCTACCGCGTTCTTCATGGCCTCGCACGCGTAATAGTGGGCGTGGGTGTTGTCGTATATAGTTTGGTTTGTGGCAACAGAAGCGGGTTTTGCTCTGTGGGTTGAGGTTAATTCGAGCCTTTGATTGACACGTCCTGCTTCAGTCGACCTTTGCCCCGGACGCTTTGACCGCGCGCGACCATCTAACTGACTCGGCGGCGATGAAGGCCGCGAATTCCTCCGGCGAGTTACTCGCGGGTTGAAGACCTTGATTGAAAAGCCCGTCGCGCACCTCTTTCGTCTGGAGCGCTTTCACCAGTTCGAGGTTCAGGCGCTTGACGACATCGGCAGGAGTTCCTCGTGGCGCGACCAGTCCTATCCACCCTGTCACCTCGTACCCCGGCAGTCCGGCCTCGGCTGCGGTCGGCAGGTCAGGTAGCTGGGGATGCTGCTTCGTGCTCGCCACAGCAAGGGGGCTGATTTTTCCGTTCTGGATGTACTGTCCCACAGGGAATAGCTGCTCGACCATCACCTGAACGCGGCCGGAAAGGAGGAAAGGAGATCGATGACTGCGGCAGGTGTGCGCGTCGGCGAACATCCGCATCGCGGCTTTGAAACCGTCACTATCGTCTATGAGGGCGAGCTTGAACATCGCGATTCTGCCGGCAACGGCGGCCGCATCGGCGCCGGCGATGTGCAATGGATGACGGCGGCGTCCGGCATCCTGCACGAGGAATATCACTCGCCCGATTTCGCGCGCAGCGGCGGCACCATGGAAATGGCGCAGCTTTGGGTGAATCTGCCGGCGCGCTCGAAAATGGCGCCGCCGGGTTATCAGACGCTGCTTAACAAGGACATCCCTGCCGTAACGCTGGACAGCAAAGCCGGCGTGCTGCGCGTGGTGGCCGGTGACTATCAAGGCCATCACGGACCGGCGCGCACCTTCACGCCGATCAATGTCTGGTATCTGCGGCTGAATGCCGACGGTCGCGTCGCGCTGCTACCGCCTGACGGGCATACCGTGGCGCTGGTGGTGCTGCAGGGAACAATTCGCGTCAATGATGCGGAAACCGCGAATGTCGACGAGGTGGTGGTGTTCGAGCAAGGCAGTGGTGAAGTGGCCATCGCCGCCAGCACCGATGTCAAGGTGTTGCTGTTGAGCGGCGAACCACTGAACGAGCCCATTGTCGGCCACGGCCCGTTTGTGATGAACACAACGGACGAAATCCGCCAGGCATTTGTGGATTTTCAGCGGGGCCGGCTGGGCAGACCGGCGGCGTGAGCGGTCGCAATGTGCTTACCGCCCCCCCCGCTGGCAAGACGCTGGCCTGCCAGCCACAGACGTCTGACGCGCAATCGCCGAACTGAGAATGATTATTTCCAGGTGAACAGCGCGAGCCCGACCCACGCGCCCACAGCGACGGCCGCCATCGCAGGAAGGCATCTGCGAAACAGATCGCTGCCGCCCACCACAAGCGAGATTGCCAGCTTGAAAACCACGTTGGCCGATACGGCAAGCACAACCGCCATTGCCACCTGGGCAATCGATAGCGTACCGGCGCCATAAAGGCGCAGGGCCGAGAGCGTGATCGCATCCACGTCGGTCAGTCCGGAAACCGCAGCGATTGCGTAAATTCCTTGGCTGCCGACCAGGTCGACGAGCCATGCCGACAGCAGGAGCACCACCGCATATAGCGCTGCGAAGCCGAGGGCCGGGCGCAACTCGGATGGGTTATCAATGGACGGCACCGACAGCTGAGCATCCTTGCCATTGTGCCGGCTGCCGAATAGGTATGTTGCCCCGCCCGAAAGCAGGGCTACGCCCAGGACCGACGCCACTATGATGAGTGTGCCGGGGGCCACAACCGCGGTGATGACGGCAAGCCGCAGCAGGAGCACAAGATTCGCGGCGATGATTACTGTCGCCGAAAGATCGGTAGCCGCGTTCTGCGCGCGAGCGTAGCGCGAAAAAGACAGCGTGGTTGCGGTACTTGAAACAAGACCTCCGAAAAGCCCGAGCAACAGCGCCCCACGGGCCGGGCCAATGACCCGCAGCGCCACGTACCCGGCGAGTGACACG
>JANPOH010000179.1:0-1707 GCA_031427895.1 Betaproteobacteria bacterium | reverse complement strand
GTCATACTCTCGTTCCCAACACGACGCACTTCCGAACTCTCATCGCCAGAGGGTTTGTCCCGCCGCGTTGCCCTTTATTAAAGACGGCAAGTTGGTGGCGCTGGTGCAGCGCGCGCCGGGATTGCCGGGCGTGCCGCTGGTGGAGGAGATATTGCCGGAGTGGAAGCAGATCGGCGCGCACGCGATACTCGCGCCCGCCGGCACACCGCACGCAATCCGCGCACAAATCGGCAAGGAAATCGCGCGCATCATGAATTTGCCCGACATCCGCCAGCGCCTCGATGCCGTCTCGTTCCGTATAGACACCACTACGCCCGAAGAACACGAGCGCAGACTGCGTGCGGACATCGAGGCGTACATCAAAGTCATGAAGGACATCGGCCTTAAGCCGAATTGATTCCGGCGCTAGCGTGCATTATGTCCACGGTGCCCGATACTTCGCCATGAACTTGCGGTCGATGCTGTCTTTCCAGCGCCACACCCAGTTGCCGTGAAACGACAGCGCGCCCCATGAGGCGATGGCGTGCGCTTCGCCGGTGCTGATGAGCGCCAGCGTGCGCGGTTGCGGCGTATATTCGACGAGTGATTCGTTGAGCAGGAAGCGCCTCAGGTTTTCCGCCAGCGGCGGGCCTTGGCGCACCGCGTAGACGCCCGATTTTGGATAAACCCTACCGGTAATCGTTGCACAGTCGCCGGCGGCAAATACTTCAGCGTGGCTGGTTGATTGTAAGTATTTGTTTATATTGATAAATTTCTTTTCATTCAAGGCGAGTCCACTGACCGTCAGCCAATGTGGTGCGGCTGCGCCGGTGGCGAGAAAAATCGCGTCGGCGGTGATGCGTTTGCCGCCCGGGTCTTGGGCGATCAATGTTTTCGCTTCAGCGCGCGCAATGCGCGTGGCGCAATGCACTTCGACATTCTTGCGCGCGAGGCTGCACACGAGTGCCGCGCGCACGCCGCGCGCGTGTTGCGCGAGCAGTTGCGGCGCGTCGGTGATCAACACGTAACGCAACGCTTGCGGCAGGTGACGTTGCGCCCGTAGTTGCGTTATACGATGCTGCATCGCCAGCAGCATTTCCACGCCTGCCGCGCCGCCGCCGACCATCGCGAGCGAGCGCACATCTCCTGCCTGTATGCGTGAGATGAGCGCCCCCCAGGCGACGAGAAAATCCTTTACCGGCTTGACCGGGATGGTGTGTTCGGCAACGCCAGCGATGTCGTGCGCGGGCGGTGTGGAGCCGACATCGATAGATACAGCGTTGTATTCGAGTACTGAACCTTCGGCCAGCGTGACGTTGCGCTGCGCCGCGTCCATGGCGCTGGCACTGGTCTGCAAAAACCGCGCACCGGCGTAGCGCGCCAGCGGCTCCAGATCAATATGCGCGTCGGCAAAATCGTAATGCCCGGCCACCAGCCCCGGCAGCATGCCGGAGTACGGCGTGTGGCGATCCGGGCTGACCAGCGTGAGTTCGACGCCGCTCATCGATTGCTGCCCGAACCGGCGCAGCACTTCCACGTGGGCGTGACCGCCGCCGAGTAAAACCAATTTTTTCATGAGCTTGTAATCGGGAGGTGCAAGCGGCGCAAAGAAACAGGATAATTCACCATTCTATAGTCAGGATACACAGGGAGCACCATGCGCCGCGTCACTCTCACACAATATTTAGTCGAACAACAACGCACCAAGGGCGTGGTTTCCGCCGAACT
>JANPOH010000178.1:0-1855 GCA_031427895.1 Betaproteobacteria bacterium | reverse complement strand
GCTATCCGCCGGTCTCAAGCAATCATTCATCGTTGAAAATCGCGCGGGCGCGGGCGGCATTGTCGGCTCGGATATCGTCGCCAAGGCCGCGCCGGATGGTTATACGCTGGTCGCGTCGGGCATGGCGTCGCATGTGATCGCGCCCAACGCGGGCGCGGCGCCTTTTGACCCGCTCAAGAGTTTCACCCACATTGCCCTGTTGGGCGGGCCGCCGCTGGCGCTGCTCGCGCATCCCTCGGTGCAGGTGAAAACACTGCGTGAGTTCATCACGCTCACCCACTCGCAGGCCGGCGGCGTCAGTTACGGCTCGCCCGGCGCGGGCACGCACAATCACTTGATGGGCGAACTGTTTCGCATTCGAACCGGCGCGCACATGTTGCACATCTCGTACAAAGGCGGCGGCCCGGCGGCGATCGACTTGATCGGCGGCCACATTCCGTCAGCCTTTTTGACCTTGAGCACGGCGGCGGCGCACATCAAGTCGGGCAGGGTGCGCGCGCTGGCGATTACGTCCGCCGGTCGCCTGCCGGACTACGCCCAAGTGCCGACCTTCGCCGAGGCGGGTTATCAAGACCTCACCACCACCAACTGGTCGGCGTATTCCGGCCCGGCGGGTATGCCGCAGAACGTGGTCGCCCGTTTGAATGGCGAGGTGATAAAGGTATTGCGTGCCGCCGATTTGCACGAGCGCCTGCAAGCCGAGGGCATCAAGCCCAACGAGTTGTCGCCGGTTGCATTCACGGCTTTTTTTCACAAAGAGATTGAGCGCTGGTCTCCGGTGGCAAAGTCCGCCGGGCTCAAGATAGGCGGCTGAAGCGGATGAAAAATACCGCCGACGGTAATCCGCTCGATTTGCGCGCGTGGCTGGAGCAAATACGGGCGGCAGGCGAGCTTTACGATGTCATCGGCGCGCACTGGAATCTTGAGATCGGCGCCGTCAGTGAACTCAACGTCAAAAAAGACAAATCACCGGCCTTGCTTTTTGACGACATACCGGGCTATCCCAAAGGGCATCGCGTGCTGACGTGCAGCACCAGCAGCCCGCTCAGGCTGTCGACGATACTACGGCTGGAGGTTGAATCGTCGCATCAAAATCTGGTGCGGAGATTGCAGGGAAAGCCCGCACAGTGGCAGGCGGACGCGCCCCGATACGACCCCGTGCCGACCAGCACCGGCCCGGTGTTCGAGAACATCCAGCGTGGTGCGGACGTCAACGTATTGGATTTTCCCGCGCCGCTTTGGCATGAGAAAGACGGCGGGCGTTATATCGGCACCGGTTGCTCGGTGGTGACGCGCGACTTTGATTCCGCATGGGTCAATGTCGGCACCTATCGCATCATGGTGCATGATCGCAATCACGTCGGTTTGTACATGGTTCCCGGCAAGCACGGTCATATTCAATACGAGAAATATCTGCGCGCCGGCAAACCTTTCCCGGTGGCCATCGTGCTCGGCGCGGATCCGATCAATTATTTGATTTCAGGTATCGAAGTGCCGTTTCAGATGTGCGAATTCAACTACATCGGCGCCATTTTGCGACAGCCGGTGTCGGTGGTGGCCGGTGAAGTAACGGGGCTGCCTTTTCCCAGTGCCGCCGAAGTGGTGCTGGAAGGCTGGGTGCATCCTGGCGACGAAAGAACCGAAGGGCCGTTCGGTGAATTTCTGGGCTATTACCCCGGCGCGGAAGGGCCGGCGCCGGTAGTCACGGTCGAGCGGATTTATTACCGCGACAATCCCATTCTGCTGGGTAGCCCGCCGGCGAAACCGCCCAATGATTATTCCTATTCAAAAGCGGTGATGCGCTCGGCGCTGCTGTTCAGCGCGCTCACCGCGGCAGGCGTGCCGGACGTGCAAA
>JANPOH010000177.1:0-12136 GCA_031427895.1 Betaproteobacteria bacterium | reverse complement strand
ACGAGGGCGGCTTCAAGGTGTGGGACATTTCCGACAAGTCCAAACCCAATCTCATCACGCATCACCGCACGCATGGGCGCGGCGTGCATCGCTTTGACATGGATGAAAACTACGCCTACATCTCCACCGAAATGCCGGGCTACATCGGCAACATTCTCGTCATTTATGATTTAAAAAACCCCACCAAACCCGAGGAAATTTCGCGCTGGCACATCCCGGGGCAGCACCTCGCGGGCGGCGAAAAGCCCACCTGGCCGGGGCGCCAGCACCGTTTGCATCACACGGTGCGCGTGGGCAACACACTCTACGCGGGCTGCTGGCACGGCGGCGTATACATGGTTGATGTCACCGATATCCGCAAGCCCACCACGCTCGGCGGCTATAACTATCACCCGCCGTTTCCCGAGCCATCGCACACCTTCATGGGCCTCACGCGCAAAATCAACGGGCGCGATATCGCGGTCGCCATCGACGAAGAAGATCACGCGCACACCGCCGAGGAAATGGCCAAGCGCCGCGGCCGCCCGCACGGCGCGCTGTGGACCTTCGACATCACCGACCCCGCCGACATCAAGCCGCTGGCGATTTTTGAAGTGAGCGAACTTGAATCCCCGTGGAGCCGCACCGCACCGGGCCGTTTTGGCGCGCACCAGTTTCAGGAAAACTGGAAAGGCGGCGACACCATGGTGTATTGCGCGTGGTTCGCGGGCGGCTTACGCATCGTAGACGTGGCCGACCCTTCCGCGCCGGAAGAAGTTGGCTGGTTTATCCCCGAGCCGTGCGGCGGCAAGAATTGCCCGCAAACCAACGATATCGACGTCGATGATCGCGGTTTGATTTACGTCATGGATCGTTATTGCGGGATTGATATCGTGGAACTCAAGCGGTAGGCGGCGGACGAAGGCGCATGCACGCGGGCGTTGCGGTGGCGTGCCTGTGCGTCATCACCTGCGCTCACGCGCGACCTCGCGACGTGTCGGACTTGATTGATCGAAGCGAAACATGAGCGGCGCGAGGACAGATTTTCACGGATTTCATGCGAACGGTTGTCGTTTTTACCGCAGATGCCGGCAGTGGCCGCATCCGGCGTGAACGGGTATGCCGCCTTTCGCGTGTATCCGAAAGGCGGGATGGCTCCCGCCCTACTTTGTAGCCTGCGGATAATCCGCAATGTATTCCGCGATGATACCGTCCATCGATTGCGGACCGCTCAACCCGAGATCGTGCGCGCGTGCCGTATCAAACCGCCACGGCCAGCCGCCGACGATGTTTGCAATCGCTGCATCCTTTTGCACGCGCACCCGCGCGGCAACCCGCGCGCCCGCATGACATTCCAGCGCGGCGATCATCTCTGACACACGCACCGACAACCCCGGCAGATTGCATGCGATGCGGCTGCCCCATTGCTCAAGCGAGATTTGATACGCCGCAATCAATCCGGCGACACCATGGCGCGGCGAAGTGATCCATACGCCCGTTTGCGGATCAACCGGACAAATCGCCTCCATGCCCGCCAGCGGTTCGCGAATAATGCCGCTCATAAAGCCCGACGCCGCCTTGTTCGGCTTGCCGGGGCGCACGGTAACTGTCGGCAAACGCACGCTGCGGCCATCGATGTAACCCTTGCGCGTGTAATCCGCGATCAATTGCTCGCAGATGAATTTTTGCGTGCCGTAGGAGTTTTGCGGCATCGGCAACGTGTTGTCAGCGATCACGTCGGGCCCGCCGTACGTAAGGCCGCCGTACACCGCCAGCGAACTGGAGAACACCACTCTCGGCCGTTGCGTTGACGTGCGGCACGCATCCAGCAACGCGCGCGTGGTGTCGAGATTCGCGCGCAAGCCCGCATCGATATCCGCCTCGCATTCGCCGCTGACCGCCGCCGCAAGATGAAAAACGCCATCCACGCCGTTCAACAACCCGCCGCCGAGCGACGCCGCGAGATCGCCGGTGACGCTGTTCACGCGCACGTCGCGCGCCAGCACGTCATCTGCGAGCGGCGCAACATCCGCCAGCACCAGCTTCGTAACTATTTGTTTTTGCTCATCTTTTAGCAGAGCATGCGCGAGGCGCCGACCGAGAAATCCAGCACCGCCGGTGATCAAAATTTTCATCTGCCGGCGCTACGTTAATCGATGCCGGTGGCCGCGAAAATGGTCTTCGCCGCATCCGACGTGAGTTCGCGCGTGAGTGCCGCCGCCGCATCGGGCATCGCGCTCGCTGCCATCACGGCGGCGTAGTACGTCGAAACATTCTGGATCGCATCCGGCAGCGGCGCCGCCAATTTAACCGCGCAGCCTTTGTCGATCATCACCATGATTTCGGAAATTTGTCCCATACCTATGGCGCCGATGGCGCCATTCGTACCTCCGGCGCCCGGCCCGCGCTCCGCCACCGTGGTGATGATGGCAGCGCCACTATTAACCACCACGACTCTGTCGCCCAATAACGCCTTGAGGCCCAATTTTTCGAGCAATACCGCGATATACACGCCGCTCGACGCATCGTTATGCACCACCGCGTTTGCCGCCAGCAGCGCACGTTTGAATGCTTCGGTATCCGACACGTCGATAGCCGGTGCATCCCGATGCACCACCACGCCGACGCGCGAACGGCCCAGCAGCGCGCGCGTGGCGGGAACGATCTTCCCGGCGGCGGCGAACTCGTCCATTGCGCCCGCGGTCGCCACCAGCACATCGGCGCACTCACCCGCCGCGATGCGTTTCTTCATTTTCGGCACCTGCGTGAACTCAACCTCCACTTTTGCGCCGACGCTCTGCTCGTGCGCCGCGGCGATTTGCGCCACGCCGCGCTTGACCGCGCCCGCCGACAATACTTTTAAAGTGCTCACGCCGGATACTCCCCACGCTTGATGCCGCGCGCCGACGCGGCACCCGCATTACATTGCAAGCATCTGTTTTTATGTAACATTTTCCTACCTCGTCATCGCACACGCGAGTTAATCGTTGTCGGGATCAACGGGGATCATAAGGGACCACCAAGTCGTTATGATATTCTCAGTGCCCGTCCCTGCCGCCGCGCTGCCGCGTCAGCGGCAACGCGACATTATCACTCACATCAAACGCCTACGTTATCCGGAGTATTCATCATGACAACCCCGAAATCACCCGCGCGCATTAAAGGCGTGCTTGCGCCCGTATGCACGCCGTTCAAAGCCGACTATAGCGCCGACCATAACCGCTTCGTCGCACAGTGCAAATGGATGCTCGGCCAAGGCTCCGGCCTCGCGGTGTTCGGCACCAACAGCGAGGCCAATTCCCTGTCGGTCAACGAACGCATTGCGTTGCTGGATTCACTGTTGCAGGCAGGCGTAGACCCGGCGCGCATGATGCCCGGCACCGGCTGCTGCGCGTTTGCCGACACCGTGCGCTTGACCGAACACGCGGTGAAAGCCGGCTGCGCGGGGGTGCTGATGCTGCCGCCGTTTTACTACAAGGATGTCACCGAAGAAGGCCTGTTCCGCACCTTCAGCGAAGTGATCGAACGTGTGGGCGACGCACGGCTGCAAATTTATCTGTATCACATCCCGCCGGTCGCGGTGGTGGCGATCACGCCGAAGCTGGTCGAACGCCTGATGAAGCGCTATCCCAAAGCCATTGCCGGCATGAAAGACAGTTCCGGCGACTGGAACAACACCAAAGTCTTCCTCGATGCGTTTGCGAAGCAGAACTTCGATGTGTTCGTCGGCAGCGAATCGTTTTTGCTGGCGAACATGCGTAACCACGGCGCGGGCTGCATCTCCGCCACCGCCAACGTCAACCCGGCCGCCATCGACAAGCTCTATCGCGAATGGCAAAATGCCGACGCCGATGCCCAGCAAGCCGCGCTCGACGTGGTGCGTAAAACCACCGGCCAGTACATCATGATCCCCGCGTTGAAAGCGGTGATCGCACACTATGCCAAGGACCCCGAATGGGCAACGGTACGTCCGCCGCTGGTGGAACTGACCGCGACCCAGGCGCAAACCGTCGTTGACGGCCTGCTTAAACTGGGTTTTGATATGCCAGGTCTGGCAAAAGCCGCAACCGCACACGCTTGATAAATACCTCACCGAGAAAGGAAGCAACATGAAACACACTACCCTGATGGCCGCGGCCGTCGCAATGATTTCCAGCGCGGCATTTGCCGCCAACAAAATCGAAGGCGTCACTGTCTCCTCCGCCGGCATCAAAGCCGGCACGTCCGTCACCATCACCGTCGCGGGCGACGAAACGCAGGGCAGCAACTGCGGTTTTCGCATCAACTACGGCGACGGTCAGGGCCTTGATGTAAAGGTGGTCAACAAAGACCAGTTCCCGCGCACGTTTAGCCATACCTACGCCCAGCCCGGCAACTACACCGTCAGCGCGGAAGGCAAAAAAGTCACCTCCCACTTTGCTTGCGCGGGCGGCGCAAAAGCCACGCTGGTGGTAGAGGCAGCAGCGCCGGCTGCCGCTGCTGCTGCTGCACCTGCTGCACCTGCTGCCGCCGCACCCGGCGCAGCACCCGCAGCCAAGCCGGGCGCAAAACCTGTCGGCGTCTGCCCTGCCGGATATCAGGGCAGCTATGTTGCCACCAACGGCAGCTATGGCTGCAAGCCGCCCGCAGGCACTGTGGTCAAATCGGCCAATCTCGTTTGCCCCGCGGGCTTTGCGGGCAGCGTTCTCCCCGGCGACGGCAGCGTGCTGTGCAAACCAGTCCCCAAGCCCGCGCTCAAGCCCAAGATCCAATGCCCGCCCGACCTGATTTATTTTGAAAATTCAGATGGCGCGTTCGGCTGCCGCAGGCCGCCTGGCAAATAATCGTTACTGCTGCATTTGCTTAAACAAAAAAGCGCGCCATCGGCGCGCTTTTTTGTTGAGTCATCATTTTATCAATCCGATTTCGCGCATGTATTTCAACACCCCTGGATGTATCAGCTCCCGGCTCGGCGCCGCCGCCAGCGTATTCGCCAGCGTAGACTCGCGCGCCTGTTCCAATTTTTGCGCGAACGCGGCCTCGCTCTTGTGCAGGGCGCGCGCGAGCTTGTACGCGATGTCATCCGGCAACGACGCGCGCGCCAGCACGAACGGCCACGAGCCGACGGCGTTCACTGCACCTTGCTGGCCGGGGTAGCTGCCCGCGGGCATGGTGGTTTGTTTTAAAAATGAATGCTTGGCGGTGATTTGCTTGATCTCGGCGGCGCCGGGCGCGATGAAGCGCGCCCCCGCCGGGCCTTGCGCGATATTCATAAAAGGCGGCCAGCCGACGCCGCCGCCCCACATTGCCGCCGCGCGGCCCTCCAGCACCATCGGCGGGCCTTCGCCTGCGCTTTTCAGCAGGATCGGCTCGAAATCCTTCTGAAAATCGAGGCCGAGGCCATCCATCACGTAGCGCGCCAGCACGATAAACCCGGACGTGCCCGCGCCCCATACGATCGGCTTGCCTTTGACATCGGCAATGGTTTTGTACGGGCTGTCGGCGCGCACGATGAACATGCCGGCTTGCGAGTAGGTGGCGTTGATGATGCGAATGTTTTTTGCGGGCGGGCCATTGATGCCCTTGATCGCTTCGTAAGTAACTTCGCCGGTGACCAGGCCGAGGTCCAGTTTGTCCTGTTCCAGCGACACGATATTTTCGGTGCTGCCTTTGGTGTTGATCGGCTCAATGCCGAGGGTCGCGTCGGCGGCGTTCAGCGCTTCGGCGTACGGCCAGCCGTAGGCCGGAAAGCCGCCGCCGGGGGTAGCCGTACCGAAGACCAGTTTGGATTTCTCCTGCGTCATTTGCGTCGTTTGTGCCATGAGGGTTATTCCTTTTCCCGACAGAATGAGTGCGGATGCCATCAACAGTTGTCGCCGGGTGTTCACAAGGCCTTCGCTGAAATTTAATTTACCATTTAAAAACAAATACTTACAATAATAGTTAGAGTAGCGCACCGCGCCCCGTGATCGGCCACAGCGCCTCCACCACGCCGTTGCGTACACACACAAAGTGATCGTACAAATTCACGGTAGGGTCGCAATGCCCCGGCACGATCTTCAGTTTGTGACCGAGCGGCAGCGCCACGTTCGCCGCCAACTTCAGCACGCCGTGTTCATCGGAGGCCTTGATGTATTCCGCGCCCGGCGTATCAAACACGCGCGGCATGCCGGAATCAACGCTCGATGCCTTCAGCCCCGCATCGACAATCGCGCGATCCGGCGCGGGGCAACTCATCACCGATGTCCACACAAACAGGCTGTGCGCGAAACGCGGAATACCGCTTTCCGTCCAATCGTTATTGGCGTAATCGACATCCATGAAAATATACGAGCCGGCTTGCAGCTCGTGATACACGCTGCTCGCCGCCTCGAACAGATAGGTGCCGGTGCCCGCGCCGGTGACGTGCTCGCACGGAATGCCCGCCTGCGTGAGCAGCGCGGTGGTGCGTTTGACTTTTTCGCACGCGGCTTCAATCGCCGCGCGCCGGTCTTCTGTTTTACGCATATGCTGCGCGCCGCCCTGATACGCCTGCAAGCCGGAAAATTTCAGATGCTCGCTTTGATGAATTTGTTGCGCCAGTTTGAAGGCAGGTTCGCCCGGCTCGACGCCGCAGCGGTTGGCGCCGACATTCACCTCAACCAGCACGTTAAGTGTGACGCCCGCCGCGCGCGCGGCGGCATTGAGCGCTGCGACGTTATCCGGGTGATCCGCGCACACCGCGATTTTTGCGCGCTTCGACAAAGCTGCAAGCCGCGTTAACTTGGCCGCGCCCACCACCTCGTTCGCGATCAATACGTCGTTCACGCCGCCATCGACCATCGCCTCGGCTTCGCTCACCTTTTGGCAGCACACGCCCACCGCGCCCAGCGCCATTTGCCGCCGCGCGATTTCAGGGCACTTATGGCTTTTGGCGTGCGGGCGCACCTGAATGTTGCGCCCGGTCAGCGAATCGTTCAACAGCTTGAGATTCTGCTCGAAGGCATCAAGATCAAGAATCAGCGCGGGTGTATCGACGTCGGCAAGCGGCATGCCAATTTGGGCGGGAGTGTAGTAGGGCATTTTGAGTTTGCGTGTTGAGTGTTGAGTGTTGAGTGTTGAGACTAGCTTAGTGACCCTGTGCAGCGGCGTCAACAAACTGCCATCCGGCGCTCATCATCGTGACAGCAGCCGGAATCGGCGATACGATGCTATACAATCGATAACAACACTCTGTGAGGAAACCATGCGACTACATCATGCATTGACAGCGCTTGCGATGGTTTGTTTTGCCGGATTCGCACACGCACAGACGTGGAAACCCACCAAAACCGTCGAACTCGTAGTCGGCTCCGCGCCCGGCGGAGCACCCGACGTGATGGCGCGCGTGGTGCAGAATATTTTTCAGAGCACCGGCCTGGTGCCGAGCTCCGCCGTGGTCAACAAACCCGGCGCCGCCAATACCATCGGCTGGGCGTACCTGAATCAGCATCGCGGCGACGCGCATTACATCGCCACCATTTCGCCCTCGCTGATCGGCAACAAACTCATGGGCACCTCGCCGCTCACCTACACGCACTTCACGCCGCTGAACATTCTGGCGCGTGAATTCGTGGTGATCTCGGTCAAGGCGGATTCGCCGATCAAAACGCTCGCCGATCTGACGGCGCGCATGAAAAAAGATTCGCAGTCGCTCTCCTTTGCCTTCGCCACCGCGCGCGGCAATCACAATCACATTGTGATGAGCATGTATCTGAAATCCATCGGCATCGATCCGTCAAAAGTTAAAACCGTGATCTATCCCGGCGGCGGCCCCGCGCTGACCGCGATGCTCGGCGGACACATCGACGTGTATATCTCCAGCCCGCGCAGCATGTTCCCGCTGCAAAAAGAAGGCCGCGCGCGCATCCTCGGCATCTCCGCCGCCACGCGACAAACCGGCGCGCTGGCCGAGCTGCCCACCTTGAAAGAGCAAGGCAGCAACGCGGTGTTCTACACCTGGCGCGGCTTCATGGGGCCCAAGGATATGAAGCCCGCCGAAATCGCCTATTGGGACGCCACCTTCGAGAAACTCGCCAAAACCCCGGAGTGGCGCAAGGAAACGGAACAGCAGTTTTGGGATCCGGGTTATCTGTTGAGCAAGGCATTCATGAAGCAGCTTGAAGTGGAAGAAGTGCAGACGCGCGCAATATTGACCGACCTCGGGTTGATCGCGCGATGACCGGGCGGGAAACCGTAGGGCGGGAGGACCCCGGACTTGATCCGGGGGTATCCCGCCTTTTGCGCGACCCACAAAAGGCGGGATAACTCCCGCCCTACGATTTTTTTGAATAATGGGGTGTCTCATGACCGACCTGCATTACCTCACCAACGCCGAAACCGCTGACCTGATCCGCGGCAAAAAGTTATCACCTGTGGAACTCACCGAAGCGCTGCTGTCGCGCATCGAAACATTTCAGCCACAACTCTCCGCCTTCATCACCGTCACCGGCGACCTCGCCCGCGCGCAGGCGAAGCAGGCCGAGCAGGACATCGCACAGGGCAAGTATCGCGGCCCGCTGCACGGCATACCGTTCGCGCTGAAGGATATTTACAACACGGCGGGCATCCTCACTTCCGGCGGCTCGAAAGTCGCCATTGATAACATCCCCGCGAGCAACGCTACTACCACGCAAAAGCTGCTCGACGCCGGCGCCATTTTGCTGGGCAAACTGCAAACGCATGAATTCGCGCACGGCGGGCCGTCGTTTGATTTGCCGTGGCCGCCGGCGCGCAACCCGTGGAACCTGGCGCATTTTTCCGGCGGCTCATCCAGCGGTTCGGGTGTCGCGCTCGCCGCCGGCTTGACGCCTGCCGCGCTCGGCTCCGACACCGGCGGCTCGATCCGCGGTCCGGCGTCGCATTGCGGCATCACCGGCCTGATGCCGACCTACGGCTTGGTCAGCCGCGCGGGGGTCATCCCGAATTCATTTACCTTCGATCATTGCGGGCCGATGGCACGCACCGCCGAAGACTGCGCGATTCTGTTGCAAGCGCTGGCGGGTTACGACGCCAAAGACGCAGGCAGCACTGAACAACCGATTCCCGATTACCGCGCGGCGTTGAAATCCTTCAGCGCCAAGGGCTTGAAAATCGGCGTGCTGCGCCACTACTGGGAAGAAGACCTGCCCGCGCACGAAGACCTGCGTGCCGCGATGGAAGACGCGATCAAAACCTTCACACACATGGGCGCCACCCTCGAAGACTGCCGCGCGCGACCGATGCTGGACGGGCTGGATGTGAAAGTCATCATCGCCGAAAGCGAAATGTTCGCCATTCAGCAAAAGGATTTGCTCTCACGCCCCGGCGATTATGGCCGGGATTTTCTCGGGCGCGCGCTGCCGGCGTGCCTGTTTCAGGCCAGCGATTATGTGCAGGCGCTGCGCGAACACCGGCGCTACATCGCCGACATGCAACCGCTGCTGCAAAAATACGACGTGCTGTTGACAGCGGGCTTCGGCCCCGCGCCGCGCTTCGAGGATTATCGCGTCACCAATTTTTGGCGCAAGTCGAATGCGTTCACGCCATCAAACGCCGCGCGCACCCCGGCGCTGGTGCTGTGTGGCGGTTTATCGAAAAACGGCTTGCCGCTGGGGCTGCAACTTATCACGCGACCGTTCAACGATGCGCAGGTGCTCGCCGTCGGACACGCTTATCAGCAGGCGACCGATTGGCACCTGCGCCGTCCGCCACTAGATCCCGGCGCAAAAGCGCCCGTTGTGGATGTCAGTGTATTTGAACCGAAGCCGGATGTGGATGCCAAAACGCGCGGCGTGGTTGAAACCCTAGCGCAACGCGCCGGGTTGAAGTTAAACGAGCGGCAGATGGCGATGCTGCTGGAGAACGCGCCAGCGGCTTTGGAAATGGCCAACCGCATTCGCAAACCGCGTGATCGCATGGATGAGCCTTCGACTACGTTTCGGTTTGGGAAGTGACGCCACAGCCCCCCCACCTCGCAAAGTTCGTAGGGCGTCAATAAGCGCAGCGCATTGCGCCGCATGTCAATCCACGTAGGGCAACAAAGCATCCTCCCCGCCACCCCAATCCGGCGGATAAATACCTTGTTTCACCAGCCTGTGAAAAGTTGAAATCGGCCAATCATCCACCCGTTTGACCAAGCCGTGTTTCACCGGGTTGAAATGCACGTAATCCATGTGCGCCTGCATATCCGCGTCGTCCCGGATCAGGTGTTCCCAATATCGCCTTTGCCAGATGCCGCGTTCGCCTCGTGCGACGCGCACCTTCGACCGATGCTCGGTTTGCGGCAGCCCCTTGGAGAAGTTCATTTTGATCAATCGCCATCGCAAGGCAAAGTCCATGTCATTTAACGGCAATTCCATGACACAGTGCAAATGCTCGGGCAACACCACCCATCCGTGGATGCGAAATGGGTGCCGGGATTGCACCTCGGCGACCACCCGCCGCAGCACATCAATATGCCGCACCAGCAAATCGTTGCCGTGGCGTTGCAGCAGATTGACGGTGAAGAAATAAGTACCGCCAGCGTGCCATGCGCGTCGGTAATTGGACATGGTGTAGGTATTGTAACGAGCCACATGCGGCGCAATGCGCTTCGCTTATTGACGCCCTACGGATTGCGGGTTACGCGCGTTACGCTTACTTGAAAAAAATTGCGGTTGTGATGAAGTTCCAGATAAACATCGCTAAAAATATTAAGATCAAAAGGCCGGCAAGAAAGCAACCAGCGGCCTTAGTGACTTTGGTGTCTTTCTTAATATTCGGAACTACCGTGGGTTTCCATGCCGAGCCCGGCCCAAACTCAGCGCCACACTTTGGGCACGATTCTGCATTATCGGTTAGCTCTTGTAAGCAATTTGAATTTGGGCAATATGGCATTTGGTAAACTCGAATAAATTAGCGCACTGGCGCACTAACCGAAGGTCATTCCGCCGGACGAACATCTACGTCGCAGTCTTAGTAAACCGTATAGTAACCGCCCGCGCCTTGTCATCGGTCACCACATTCACCAGAGCCGGCTTGCCGTTCTTGATAGCCAACTTAGCGCGCTCCAAAGCCGGACGTATATCCTCCGGCTTGTCCACCTGCTCGCCATGACACCCCAGCGATTGCGCGAATAAATCAAAGCGCGTGTAGCCCAAGTTGCGTCCCGGTTTGTCGCCTTTGGGGTCTGCGGTCCAGCCGCCGTTGAGGCTGATGACGACGATCATCGGGATGTTGTGACGTGCTGCCGTGTCGAGTTCCATGCAGTTCAGGCCGAAGGAGCCGTCGCCGTGAATCAGCACCACCTGCTTGTCGGGGCGCGCGATTTTTGCGCCGACGGCGAACGGCATGCCCACGCCCATGGTGCCGAAGGTGCCGGAGTTAATGCGGTGCCGGGGGAAAAACGTCGGGATCGATTGCCGGCCGAAATTGAGAATCTCCTGGCCATCAACCACCAGCACGCCGTCACGGTCGATGAAGTCGCGCACTTCCTTGCACAGGCGCAGTGGGTGGATCGGCAGGTTGCTGGTGGACATGGCTTTTTCGGATTCGGGGGCTTTGAGGTTTTCAATCTCGGACAGCCTGCCGCGCCAGCCTGCGTACGCGCCTGCCTTGATGCGCGTGGCCGACGCATCGAGCAACTGCTTCATCACCATTTTCGCGTCGCCCGTGATGGCGACATCCACGCGCTGGCTGCCGCTGATTTCATTCGCATCAATGTCGATGCGGATGATTTTGGCGTTGGCGGAAACGCGCGGCGGCTTGACGTGGCCGAACACGTAATTCAGCCGCGTGCCGACGATTAGCACGCAATCGGTTTCTTTCATCGCCGAGGAGCGCGCGTTCAGGAATGCCTGCGGGTGATCTTCTTCGAGCACGCCGCGGCCTTGCGGGGTGGTGTAGATGGGGATGCCTTTGTCGATCACGAATTGCCGCAACTCCGCTTCCGCGCCCGACCACAACACGCCGCTGCCGGAAAGGATCACCGGCTTTTGCGCTTTTTCCAGCAGCTTGATCGCTTCTTCGATCAATGCCGGATCGCCTTGCGGGCGCGCACGCACGAGGGTTTTGCTGAAATCGGGCCACACCACCGTCGAATCATCGATGGTGTTGTTAATCACGTCCGACGGCAGATCGAGATACACCGGGCCGGGTTTGCCGCTGATCGACTGACGAAACGCGAGGTCGATCAGCTCGG
>JANPOH010000176.1:0-6487 GCA_031427895.1 Betaproteobacteria bacterium | reverse complement strand
GCCACTTGTTTTTGTTGAGTATTTAATGCCGCTATACCTTGTGATAAACCTCGGCGCCTTTTTTCACGAACTCAATCGACTTCTGTTCCATGCCTTTGGCGAGCGCGTCTTTTTCGTCCAGACCCTGCTTGGCGGCATAGTCGCGCACATCCTGGGTGATTTTCATCGAGCAGAAATGCGGGCCGCACATCGAGCAAAAGTGCGCGAGTTTTGCGCCTTCCTGCGGCAGGGTTTCGTCGTGAAACTCCTTGGCTTTGTCCGGATCCAGACCCAAGTTGAACTGATCGTCCCAACGGAATTCAAAGCGTGCCTTCGACAGCGCGTTGTCGCGGATCTGCGCGCCGGGGTGGCCCTTGGCCAAATCAGCAGCATGCGCGGCGATCTTGTACGCCATGATGCCGTCTTTCACGTCGTCTTTGTCGGGCAAGCCGAGATGTTCTTTCGGCGTGACATAACACAGCATCGCCGTGCCGTACCAGCCGATCATCGCGGCGCCGATGGCGCTGGTGATGTGATCGTAGCCCGGCGCGATGTCAGTGGTCAGCGGGCCCAGGGTGTAGAACGGCGCTTCGTGGCAAATCTTCAACTGCAAATCCATGTTCTCTTTAATCATGTGCATGGGCACATGGCCGGGGCCTTCGATCATGGTTTGCACGTCGTGCTTCCAGGCGATTTTGGTCAACTCGCCAAGGGTGGCGAGTTCGGCCAACTGCGCTTCGTCATTGGCGTCGTAAATCGAGCCGGGACGCAGACCGTCGCCCAGCGAGAACGACACGTCGTATTGCTTGAGCAACTCGCAGATGTCTTCAAAGTGGGTGTAAAGAAAACTCTCTTTGTGATGCGCGAGGCACCACTTCGCCATGATCGAACCGCCACGCGAGACAATGCCGGTCATGCGCTTGGCGGTCATGGGGATGTAAGGCAGGCGCACACCCGCATGCACGGTGAAATAATCCACGCCCTGCTCGCATTGCTCGATCAGCGTGTCGCGGTAGATTTCCCACGTCAGTTCTTCGGCCTTGCCGTCGACTTTTTCGAGCGCCTGATAAATCGGCACGGTGCCGATGGGCACTGGCGAGTTACGCATGATCCATTCGCGGGTTTCGTGTATGTGTTTGCCGGTAGACAAATCCATCACGGTGTCGCCGCCCCAGCGGATCGACCAGGTCATTTTTTCGACTTCTTCCTGGATGCCGCTGGATAACGCCGAGTTGCCGATGTTGGCGTTGATTTTGACAAGGAAATTGCGCCCGATAATCATCGGCTCGATTTCCGGGTGGTTAATGTTCATCGGGATAATCGCGCGACCGCGCGCCACTTCGTCGCGCACGAATTCCGGCGTGATCGCCTTCGGTATGCTCGCGCCGAAATTGTGGCCGGGATGCTGTTTGGTGAGCAGCGCGATCAGGCCTTCGCATTTTTGATTTTCGCGGATGGCGATGTATTCCATCTCGGGGGTAATGATGCCTTTGCGCGCGTAGTGCATTTGCGACACGTTCATGCCGGCTTTGGCGCGGCGCGGCTGGCGATGCAGGTTAAAACGCAGGCTCGCCAACTTGGGGTCGGCCAGACGCTCCCGACCGTAGTCGGAACTGGGCCCGCTCATCACCTCGGTATCGTTGCGCTCTTCGATCCACTTTTGGCGCAACGGCGCCAAGCCGGAACGAATGTCGATTTTCACCGTGGGGTCGGTGTACGGGCCGGAGGTGTCATAGACAAAAATCGGCGGGTTTTTTTCATGGCCCATGCTGGCGGGGGTATCCGACTGCGAAATCTCGCGCATCGGCACGCGGATATCCGGGCGCGAGCCTTCGATATAAACCTTGCGCGAATTGGGCAGCGATTTGACTGCCGCTTCATCAACGTGCGCGGTGGTGTTCAGAAACTGGGGATTGGCGTTCATGATTGCTCCTAAAAAAAGTGTGACGGGAGCAATGGCGGCGGTAGGCAGTGCTGCGGGATTACCGTGCCACGCTTCCCTACGGCGGCATTACCCGCATCAGGTTCCGAGGGTCTTTCTCACCCCGCCGCACTTACAACGCTATGCTGCGCGGGGACCCCTAACGTGTGCGCTTACGCTAAAGGAATTGTGGGATAATTGCAAGCAATATCACCCTTGAACCCGTCGTTACGGTACCAAATATTTCTCTTTGTTTTTATAGGGTTACACCTCTTCAATCATGAGCATCGACCTCGAACGCACGCGCTTTAACATGGTGGAGCAGCAAATCCGCCCGTGGGAGGTGCTCGACACCAAGGTGCTGGACCTGCTGTACAAAGTGCGGCGCGAAGACTACGTGCCCGCGGCCCATAAAGCGCTGGCGTTTGCCGATCTGGAAATCCCCATCGGCCATGGCGAAAAAATGCTCTCGCCCAAGCTCGAAGCGCGCATATTGCAGGAACTCGCTGTTACCGCGGACGATCGCATCCTCGAAATCGGCACCGGCAGCGGTTACATGACTGCCCTGCTCGCCAGTCAAGGCGCGCATGTGTACAGCGTCGATATCATTGACGAATTCACGCACGGCGCCGGTGCGCGGCTGGCGCAACACGGCATCCACAACGTCACCCTTGAAACCGGCGACGCGGCACGCGGCTGGGACAAACACGGCCCTTATGACGTGATCGTGCTGACCGGCTCGACCCCCGTTCTGGCTGAAAGCTTTCAGCGAAGCCTGAAGGCCGGGGGGCGTTTGTTTGCGGTCGTGGGCGCAGCTCCCGCCATGCAAGCGCGGCTTATCACCTGCGCCACCGCAGGTAACTTCGGTACGGTCGCGCTGTTTGAAACGGTGGTGCCCGCGCTGCGTAATGCGCCGCAACGCCCGGGCTTCGTGTTCTGATATGAAACGCGCCGCGACCTTGCTTTGGATCGCCATGGCCTGCGGCATGGGCGTACCCGCCGCACCGGCTTACGCCGCCGATCTGCTGGAGATTTTCAAGTTGGCGCACCGCGCCGACGCGGTATACGGCAGCGCCCGCGCGGCGTGGACCGCCACTCAGGAAAAATTGCCCCAAGGACGCAGCGGCCTGCTGCCTTCCGCGACGTTTTCCGCATCCACGCAGTACAACGACCGCAGTATTCATTTTCGCGATCCGGCTGTTCCCGGCAGCAACACCAACTTCAATTCCAGCGTGTTCTCGCTATCGATCACGCAACCCATCTACCGGCGGCAAAACACCGTTGTCCACGAGCAGGCGAAAACGCAACTCGAACAAGCCGATGCCGTGCTGGCGCAAGCAGGGCAAGACCTGATTACCCGCGTGGCGCAGGCCTACCTGGACGTACTGCTGGCGCAGGACAACGTGGCGCTCGCGGGCGCGCAAAAAACCGCCATTGCCGAGCAACTCGCGCAAGCCAAAATCAGCTTTGAAGTCGGCACCGCCACGATTACCGACACCCACGAAGCGCAGGCGCGCTACGATCTATCCGTGTCACAGGAAATCGCCGCGCAGAGTGATCTCGAAATCAAAACCCGCGCGCTGGATCAATTGATCGGCCGCGCGGCGCCCGCGCTGGCGCCGTTAAGTCCCGCGCTTAAACTGATCTCGCCCGAACCCGCCGCCATGGACAAGTGGGTGGACGAGGCGCGCAACAACAATCATCAGGTGCGCGTGGCGCAGGCCGGCGTCACGCTGTCAACCCAGGAAATCGCGCGCAACCGCGCCGGGCATTATCCGACGCTGGATGCATTTGCCACGCTGAGCGAAAACCGCAGTGGCGCGGGCGCCCTCGGCGGCGCCGGCACGGATATCAATAGCCGCATTATCGGCTTGCAGCTTGCGGTGCCGATTTATCAGGGCGGGCTGATCGATTCGCGCGTGCGCGAGGCGCAAGCCAACGAACTTAAAGCGCAGTTCGATCTGGAAAGCGCGCGCCGCGCCGCGGAACTCAACGCACGGCAGAATTACCTCGGCGTCACCAGCGGCATCGCCCAGGTCAAGGCGCTGGAAGCGGCGCTCACCTCGTCGCAAAGCGCACTGGCTTCCTCGCGCCTTGGGCGTGAAGTCGGCGTGCGCACGCAGGTTGATGTGTTAAACGCGCAGCAGCAATTGTTCTCCGCGCGCCGCGATCTGGCGCAGGCGAAGTACAACTACATCCTCTCCACGCTGAAACTGAAAGCGGCGGTGGGGCGGCTGACTGAAGAAGACCTTGCGGCCGTCAGTGCGTGGCTGGAACGCAAGTAATCTGATTCCGGTATGACCGGTGCGCCGGATCGGCAATCACTGTCCGCCGCAAAAGGCTCGCTGCGTCGCGACATCATCAGCCGCCGCGACGCATGGAATGCCACCGCCCGCGTCGCGGCCAGCACGCGCATCACTGATCAAATTCTGACGCTGGACTGTTTTCAGCGCGCGCGCTGCGTGCTGGCTTACGCCAGCATGGGCAGCGAATTTGATACCGGCACACTGCTGTCGCTGGTGTTGGCGCATAAGAAGCTCGTGCTGCCCAGAGTGGACAAGGGCACGCACAGATTGCAACTTTACTTCGTGGAAAATCCAGATCGCGATTTGCAGCCCGGCGTGTGGGGCATTCGCGAGCCGCGTCCGGATCGCTGCATGCCCGCGCCGCTCGATGCCATCGATGTCGTGCTCGCGCCAGGCGTTGCGTTTACGCAGCGCGGCGAGCGCCTGGGTTACGGCGGCGTTACTACGATCAGCTACTGGCCAGCTTTGCACAGCGGCCAGTGGTGATAGCCGCGGCCTTCGATTTGCAAATGGTGTCCGAGATGCCGCTGGAGGCCACCGATTTTCCGGCGAATACCGTGGTCACCGAAACGGCCGTTTATACGCGCTAGAACCGCAGCGTCTCGATCAGCTTGCGCACAGCGCCGCGATGCGTATTGCTGAACTGCAGCGCGGCGTCGCCCATGCGTTTCATCAACGCGGGATGAGTCAACAACGCCGTGACTTTGCGCGCCAAATCCTGCGCATCCATCACCCGCAACGCGGCGCCTGCGGTGATCGCGCCTTCCGCCGCATCAGCAAAGTTATATGTGTGCGGACCGATCAATACCGGTTTGCCGACCGCGCACGCCTCAATCAGGTTTTGCCCGCCGAACGGCAACAAACTGCCGCCGATAAACGCCACGTCGCATGCCGCGTGATAGGCAAACATTTCGCCCATGCTGTCGCCGAGCAATACTTGCGTGTCGGCGCGTACGGCTGCGTTTTCGCTGCGTCGCTGAAAGCGCACGCCGTGTTTTTCCAGCAGCGACGCCACCTCCTCGAAGCGCTGCGGGTGGCGCGGCACCAGCATCAGCAACATCGTAGGCACATCAGTTATATCATATAACTTGTTGTTTATAAACAATAATTCCTCTCCGTCTCGTGTGCTGGCCGCAAGCAGCACCAAGCGTGCGCCGATGCTCTCGCGCAGGCGCGCGCCGGCAGCCAACTGATCCGCGGGCGGATCGACATCGAATTTGAGATTGCCGGATACGCAAACATTTTGCGCGCCTAGCGCCGTGAAGCGTTGCGCGTCGGCGGCGGTTTGCGCGGCAACCGACGCGAGCTCGCGCAAGGTGGCGGCGATGAGCACGCTCATGCGCTGATATCGAACGAACGATTTTTCCGATAGCCGCGCGTTGACCAGGTGCAGCGGCGTTGCACGTGCCTTGCACGCGTGTACCAGGTTCGGCCAGATTTCGGTTTCCATCAACAGGCCCACGCGCGGACGAAAATGATCGAGAAACCGCCGCACCGCGCCGGGATAATCATAGGGCAAGTAGTGGCGCATCACGCTGTCGCCAAAGAGCGCTGCGCCGGCTTCGCGGCCAGTGGGCGTCATGTGCGTGAGCAGGATGCGATGATCGGGATATTTCTCGCGCAGCGCCCGCACCAGCGGCTCGGCGGCGCGCGTCTCGCCGACGGATACCGCGTGCAGCCAGATCAGCGGCGTGGCGTTGATCTCGCCTGCGTCCGCGTAGTAACCGAAGCGTTCGCCGACGTGCCGCATATATTCCGGCTGACGACGCGAGCGCCACCACAGCCGCGCCAACACATAAGGAGCCGCAAGATACAGCAGCAGGCTGTAGACGATGCGCGACATGGTTACGTGGTCAACTGGTTCCACGCGTCGATGACGGCCGCGACAGTGGGCGGCGCACCGATGCTGCCGAGATTGAGCGCGCGCGCGCAACCGTGTATGCCGGTCGCGGCCGGATCGGTGGCACAGTAAATACCGAGTGTCGGCGTGTTCAATGCGGCGGCCAGGTGCGTAAGTCCGGTGTCCACGCCCACCACGCCTTGCGCGCCGGCAAGCAGCGCCGACAAATCGGCAAGCGACAGCGCGGGCGGTACGAGTGTGCCGGAAGTCGCTGCGGCGAGCCTCTCACTGCGCGCACGCTCGCCTTCGCCTCCCCAAGGAAGGATGCATAAAATATTGTTTAAAAACAAATGGCAGACGTATCTCATTGGCTAACACAATTGGCTCCCCGTTTGGCGACTCGTAGCGAACTCGCCACCACCACTGTTCGCCGGTGACGGC
>JANPOH010000175.1:0-3864 GCA_031427895.1 Betaproteobacteria bacterium | reverse complement strand
GGTGTGCAGCATGCGCGGCTCGGCCGGCGGAAAGTAAAACTCGCGCAGCGCCTCGAAAGGCTCGTTGACCAGCACATGCGAGAGCCGATCCTGCGCTCGGCCAAAAAGCGACAGCGCATAACCCAGAAAGAACCCCATCGTCTTGCGACCGCCGGCGATAGACACATGCAGGGCGCAGGTGTCGTCCGCGCACAGCGCGCGCACCTCGGCGAGCAGTGCGTCGGCTGCGAGCGTGTTGTCTTCCGGAGATCGAATATCGGCGAGCGGCGCGCCGCCGGCATCGCGAATCATTTGAATATTTTGAGGCGGGAACGCGATTTGTCCGGTTAAGCCGTAGTCGTTGCAAAGTGCGTGGAACTGACCCTCCTTCGGATCAAGCAGCGTCAGTTGAGCGCGCTGTGCGCCTTCTGCCGTTGTGATCAGCCGGATTTCGGTGGGAATCCAGGGTTCTTGCTGGGCTACTGCCAGTGCGTACAGCGTTTCGGTGACGATCTGCGGCGTAAGGCCGGTGACGGCCAGCAGAACGCGGCGGGGGAATTGCGGCGAAGTCACGGTCACGCCATCCATTGCCTGATATGGTCTTTCAGCGTCTTGAGGTCGCCGCCGGACACAATGCGGATGTTGGCCGCCTTGGCCCGCGCGAAATTCGCCTCCACGCGATGCTTGTCTTTTGCGCCGTTCGAGATCGAGAGGCGGCCGCGATAGTCGATCAGCATGCCGCGGGTGCGCAGGCCGCCCATTTTCAGCAACGTTTCAAGCTTGTAGATGGCCTCGGTTCCCTTATCGTCGCCGGAGTTTCCCGCCGTTGCCAGATTCGCCGCCTTGCATTCGATCAGATGCAGCGTGTTTCGATGCAGGAACGCACCATCGATTTCGTTCAGGGTGGCGCCGTTCGGCGCCACTATTTTCATGTTCATCCCGTAGTCGGCGAACTGCTGCGTGCCTGCAAGATCGGCCAGCGTCTTGAACACGTGCTGCTCCAGCCAGCCCCCGCCGACGAAAACACGCGAGCCCTCCGAGGTAAAGCGAATGGCATTTTTCTCGCGATGGACATGCCCGCCCTCGACGAACAGATCGACGATGGCGTTAAAGTTGATCGGGTCGCGCTGGTCGTCACCCAGTTTGCCGAGTAGAGAGCCTTTGGCTTGTGCTGCAAGGCCGTTCAGTTGGCCGAGACCCGGCCCGAAACGCTCTACTCCGTCGACGATCCGCGACGTAAGATCGGATTGCTCGCGCGTAATTTGCGGCTTGGCCGGACGTTGCCCGTCTGCAAGTTTGTAACCGTGGGCTTCCAGAAAGTCAGCCAATTTCACCTTGCCGGTCAACGATGCGTTGCGCGTGCGATCGCCAAGCACAAGAATCTCATCAGTCTGCACATTGACGTAGAACACAGGCTTTTTATGAGTATTAAAGGCTTCTTGTGCCGCCATCGCCATGATCTTGGTGCCGCCCGTGACATTCAGGGCGACCTGGACTTCTTTTCGCTTGTCGAGAAAATCAAAAAACGTGTCGTAAATCCGGAAGTAGTCATAAGCATCATCGATGGGCAAACGTTCAACCGCAATACCACGCCGTTTCAATACGCCCTCCAGATAACCCGCTGCGGCGTTCATCTCGCTGCTGGTCGCAAGTACCACGCGGCGCGGAAGCCACTGTTCGTCGATCGCCGCGATCAGATTGGGTGTGGCCTGCGCGGAAACCAGACAGACATGGGTATCGTATTTCATGTGCGATCCTTAAAAAAATCGGAGGCCATCTGCTGGATGTGATAGGGCGCAATGTGCGCGGCGATCTGTTGCAGATCGTCCATGGAAAGCTCTTTTCCGCGCCACTGTGCCGGTATTTTAAGTGACAAGTGCAGATAACGCGCGCCACGATTGCATACCTCGGCGGCGAGATTCACCGGCAGCGTCCCAATCACGATATCGCCGGCTTCAGTCAAAGCAGGATCAAGATGTTCGACCCAGCGGTCGATGACAAGACGCTCGCGTTTTGCCCACGCTATGGCACCTGGGTGGCGGGAGACGAACCAGGTAATGCCGTGCCGTTCATTCGGTAAATGCGAAGTCATGCCGGCAGAGTAGCGACGGACCGTCGCCAACGCCATCACGGCAAGCTTGCTGTGCCTTACGCAATGCCCGCCGGCAATCCTGTCCATTGGATGCCCAGCGGCAGGCTGGCGCGGCCGACGCGGCCCTGGAAGCCGCGCACCGGCAACGGGTAGCAGCGCACGTCGTCTTCGCTGTCTTCGATCAGTGCGGCCATCTTCGCCAGGCACAGATCCTTGGTGCGCGGGTCGCCTACCAGCAGGAAAACGCTATATTCGAGCGGCGATGCGTGCTTGCACATCTCGCGATGCACGCGCTGCAGGCGGCGCGGGTTGGCGATGTCGTAGCCGATGACGTAGGCGCGTTCGCTCACTCTTGAAATGCCCCGGCTGCAATGGCGGCATCGGCGGCATCGGTGTCATCGGCAGTATCGGCCCGATCCTGCGTTGGTAATTCGACTTCGCCGGCCTGCCCCAATGCCGCCGCCAGTTCGGACATAGCCTCCGCCAGGCGCCTACGCAGGCGCTCCGCCAGCGGCTCCCACGCGGCGTAGAAGCGGGCACGGCCGGCCTTGCCCAGCCAACAGCCGCCGTCTACGTTGGAGAAATCATCGGCGCGTAGTGTCTCGTTGCGGAACAGATCCAGCATATACCGATCCACTTCGACCCGCAGCGGCTCCACGACATCACATGCCAGGGATTCACGGCCGAAATCCAGTGCGTGATAGAAACCGATGAACGGATCGAACCCCGCGCCGTAAAGGGCCAGCACAGTCTCCGCATGCAGCAGCGTATAACCCAATGAGAGTACGGCATTGACCGGATCCTTTGGCGGGCGCCTGTTGCGGACCGAGAAGTTGAGGCGTTCGGGAAGCAGATCGCCAAACCCCTCGAAGTAGGCCGCCGCGCCGGCGCCTTCAACGCCACGCAGGGACCCGGCCGACGTTTGTTGATTTACGGTCGCGATAGCACTATCCAGGCGGCGCAGTGCATGCGTGAGGATGTAGCGTGAACGCGGCTCCTCATCGCGCCGCTCGGTTAAAAAGGCGGCCTGTGAGCGTAATTTGGATTCGACGACGCCACGCGCAAAGCGCAAACAAAAATCGGTGTCCCGCGAGCGCTGGTACTGCGCCACCCGCCGCGCCGCGTCGTTATGGGGGCGCGCAAGCAGCAGCGTTGGCTCTGCCTTGCGGCCCGAGAGCACCACCACCCCAATGCCGCGCCCCCCGAGTTTGCCAAGTAGGGACGAAGACAGCGTCACATCGCCACGCAAAAACACGCGCGAGAGCGGCGCAAGCGGCACCGTGCCTACACGTTGGCCGTTTTCGTAAAAAACCAGCGCCTCGCCGTCGGCCTTCAGCGTGACGCCCCGCCGGTCTACATACAGACTTGTCATCGATTCACCTATGTGTCAAATGATCATGAATACGGTCGTGACCGGCGCGGTGGCGCGCCCCATACCTTCGCTTTTCATTCGCGGATCAAGCTGAAAGATGTGCGCCCGATCTACCGCTGGATCGAGAAGTGTTTTGAGCGTCATGCAAACTTCGCGCAACTCCGCAGGCGTCAGCCAGCACTCGAAAAATGATTTCTGCCCGCCGACCCGATAACCGAGCAGATATTTATGCACTTGATAAAGCCGCTTTGGATTGCAGATGTCGTAGCACACCAGGAACAGGTTCCGCGAAGCGTCACTCATACCGCGACGATAGACGGGTACCTTTGCGTATGCCAGTCCGGCAAGCTTGCCGCCGCTGGTGGTCTGATTGTGGTGCGACAGTCTCAATCCCTTTGATTTCAGGGCTTCATGCTGACCA
>JANPOH010000174.1:0-6951 GCA_031427895.1 Betaproteobacteria bacterium | reverse complement strand
GGGGGTGAAGGCAGGCTACCGCACGGGCCGCGGCCGCGTCATCATGCGCGCGCGCACGCACTTTGAAGAAACCGAAAAGGGCGGGCGCGTCGCCATCATCATCGACGAACTGCCGTATCAGGTGAACAAGGCCAACCTGCTGATGAAAATCGGCGAGCTGGTGCGAGAAAAACGCCTCGAAGGCATTTCGGATATCCGCGACGAATCCGACAAGTCGGGCATGCGCGCGGTGATTGAATTGAAGCGCGGCGAGGTGCCTGAGATTGTCCTGAACAATCTGTATAAAGATACGCAGATGCAGGACAGCTTCGGCATGAACATGGTGGCGCTGCGCGACGGCCAGCCTAAGTTGTTGAATTTGCGGCAAATTTTGGATGCCTTCCTGCGTCACCGGCGCGAGGTGGTGACCCGCCGCACGGTGTTCGAGTTACGCCGCGCGCGTGAACGCGGCCACATCCTTGAAGGGTTGGCGGTGGCGCTGTCGAACGTGGATGACGTGATCGCGCTGATTAAAGCGGCGCCCACGCCCGCCGATGCCAAAGTGCAGTTGATGACGCGTTTCTGGCGCTCGAAACTGGTCGAAGATTTGCTTGCGCGCACCGATGGCAGTGATGGCGCTTTGTCGCGTCCCGAAGGCATTTCGCCCGAGTACGGCCCGCACAAGCAGGGCTACAAGCTGTCCGACGTGCAGGCGCAGCGCATTCTCGAAATGCGCCTGCAAAACCTCACCGCGCTGGAAACCGACAAGATCACCGCCGAATACAAAGAGACGATGGACAAGATCATCGATTTGCTCGATATCCTATCCAAACCGGTGCGCGTGACCGCGATTATTTCGTCGGAACTCGCTGAAATCAAAAAGCAGTACGGCGGCGAACGCTTCAGTGAAATTGTCGTCAAGACCTCCGATATCTCGAATGAAGATTTGATCGCGCGCGAAGACGTGGTGGTCACGCTGTCGCACAGCGGCTACATGAAATCGCAGCCGGTGGCCGATTACCGCGCGCAAAAACGCGGCGGCCGCGGCAAGCAGGCGACGACGACGAAGGAAGAAGATTTCATCGACAAACTCTTCATCGCCAACACTCACGATTACATTTTGTGTTTTTCCAATCGCGGCCGGGTTTACTGGCTCAAGGTCTACGAGGTTCCACAAGGCAGCCGCGGTTCGCGCGGCAAGCCGATCGTTAATCTGGTGCCGTTGATGGAGCACGAGAAAATCACCGCTGTGTTGTCGGTGACGGCGTTCGACGACGATCATTTCGTGTTCATGGCTACCTCGAACGGCACGGTTAAAAAGACCGCGCTGTCGGCGTTCTCGCGCCCGATGAACAAGGGCATTATCGCGGTCACGCTGGATGACGGCGATTTCCTCATCGGCGTGGCGTTAACCGACGGCAAGCAGGACATCATGCTGTTTTCAGATGCCGGCAAGGCGGTGCGCTTCCAGGAATCCGAAGTGCGCGTGATGGGCCGCAACGCCGCCGGCGTGCGCGGCATGCGGCTGCAGGCAGACCAGAAGGTGATCTCTTTGCTGGCCTTGTCCGACGAGAAATTCTCGGTATTGACCGCCACCGAAAACGGTTACGGCAAACGCACGCCAATGCCGGAATACACGCGCCACGGGCGCGGCACGCAGGGCATGATCGCCATTCAGTGCAGCGACCGCAACGGCAAATTGCTCGCCGCGCAACTGGTGGGCGAAGACGACGAAATCATGCTCATCACCACCGGCGGCGTGCTGATCCGCACGCGCGTGTCCGAGGTGCGCGAGCAGGGGCGTTCGACGCAGGGCGTGCGGCTTATCAATCTGGATGACAACGAAAAACTCGCCGGGCTGGAGAAGATCATCGACCCGGATGATGATGACGAAGATAACGATAAAGTTGTTTAAAAACAAATAGTTAGGTTAAATATATCATGACAAGAGTATTCAATTTCAGCGCCGGCCCGGCGATATTGCCGGAAGCCGTGCTCAAACAGGCCGCCGCAGAGATGCTGGATTTCGGCGGCACCGGCACGTCGGTGATGGAAATGAGCCACCGCAGCAAGGCATTCATTGACATTCACGCGCGCGCCGAGGCCGATTTGCGCGAGCTGCTGGCGATCGCGAAAAACTACAAAGTGCTGTTCATGCAGGGCGGCGCGGCGGGTCAGTTCGGCATTATTCCGATGAATCTGCTGAACGGCAAAACCAGTGCGGACTACGTTTACACGGGTCAATGGTCGAAAAAGGCCATCAGCGAAGGCAAGAAATTCTGCAAGGTCAACATCGCGGCGAGTTCCGAAGACCGGAATTTCACCTACGCGCCGCCGCAGTCGGCGTGGAAGCTCGACCCCAACGCGGCGTATGTGCATTACACCTCGAACGAAACCATCGGCGGCGTGGAGTTTCACTGGGCGCCCGACACCGGCAATGTGCCGCTGGTGGTGGATGCGTCGTCGCATATTCTGTCGCGCCCGCTTGATGTATCGCGTTTTGGCTTGATCTACGCTGGCGCGCAAAAAAATATCGGCCCGGCGGGGTTGACCATTGTGATCGTGCGCGATGACCTGATCGGTCACGCCATGCCGATCACGCCGGAAGTGTTCAACTACAAAATACAAGCCGACGCGGATTCCATGATTAACACCCCGCCGACCTACGCGATTTACATCGCGGGCCTGGTTTTTGACTGGTTGAAAAAGCAGGGTGGTCTGGCGGCGATGGAAAAAACCAACGTCGCCAAGGCGAAACTGCTTTACGATTATCTCGATCAATCCGAGTTCTACCAGCAGCCGGTGAACAAGGCCGACCGTTCGCGCATGAATGTCCCGTTCCGGCTCAAAAGCGAGGCGATGGACGACGCTTTCCTGAAACAAGCCAAGGCCGCCAACCTGATCGAGCTCAAGGGGCACCGTTCGGTCGGCGGCATGCGCGCGTCGATTTACAATGCCATGCCCATCGAGGGCGTGCAGGCGCTGGTGGCTTTTATGCACGATTTCGAGAAGAAACAAGGGTAATAAAAAGTGCCTAACATACTGACCATAAACGCCATTGCCAAAGTAGGCCTGGATCGCTTCCCGACCGCGCACTATAACGTTGGCCCCAAAGTCACCGAGCCGGACGCGATTCTGGTGCGCTCACAGAATCTGCACGAGATGGATATCCCCGCCAGTGTCAAGACGATAGGGCGCGCGGGCGCGGGCGTGAACAACATCCCCGTCGAAAAACTGAGCAAGCGCGGCATGCCGGTGTTCAATGCGCCGGGCGCCAACGCCAATGCCGTGAAAGAGCTGGTGATCGCCGCGTTGTTGATCGCCTCGCGCAATATCGCGCCGGCGCTGGCGTTCGTGGCCGGCCTTACGGGCGACGACAAGGCGCTGCACAAAGCCGTGGAAGACGGTAAAAAAGCGTTTTCCGGCACCGAGTTGCCGGGGCGCACCTTGGGCATTATCGGTCTGGGCAAAATCGGCAGCCTGGTGGCGGATGCGGCGATCAAGCTCGGCATGAATGTCACCGGCTTTGATCCGCATATCACCATTGATGCCGCGTGGAGCCTGCCGTCCACGGTGAAAAAAGCCAACAGTATCGAAGAAGTGTTGAAAGCCAGCGATTACGTCACCATCCACGTGCCGCTGCTGAACGAGACGCGCAACCTGATTAACCCCGCGCGCCTGGCGTTGATGAAAAAAAGCGCGATTCTGCTTAACTTCGCCCGCGACGGCATTGTCGACGACAAAGCGGTGGTCGAGGCGTTGAAGGCAGACAATCTGCGCGGCTACATTTGTGATTTTCCCGCCGAGGTGTTGCAGGGCGCGCCGCGCGTGATCGCGACGCCGCACTTGGGCGCTTCCACCGAGGAAGCCGAAGACAATTGCGCCATCATGGTGGCCGATCAAGTGCGCGATTTTCTGGAAAACGGCAACATTCGCCACGCGGTGAATTTGCCGGATGTGGTGATGTATCGCGAGTCGCCCTATCGTTTGTGCGTGGTCAACGCCAACGTGCCGAACATGGTGGGGCAGATTTCCACCGCCATGGCTGGCGCGGGCTTGAACATACACAACATGGTCAACAAATCGCGCGCCGATCTGGCCTACACCGTGCTGGATGTGGACAGCGCGATCCCGGATGAACTGGTCGACCGGCTGGCAAGCATCGATGGTGTGTTGTCGGTGCGTTATCTGCCGCAAGCGCAGTGAACCGGTGAGCGCGTGAACGGGAAGTGCGTTCGTTGATGACCTGTATTCATAACTATTTGTTTTTAAACAATATTTTTTATTTGTCTTTGAGTCTTTCCACTGCGGGTGTTCACTCGTTCACACTTGTCTCCACCATTGCACATGCCTGACAAACTGCAATCCATCCGCCGCAAAATCGACGCGCTGGATGCCCGGCTGGTCCAGCTTATTTCTGCGCGCGCCAAAATCGCGCAGCAGGTCGGCAAAATCAAGAATGGCGCGCTGGTTTATCGACCGGAGCGCGAGGCGCAGGTGCTGCGCCGCGTATCGGCGCTGAACCGGGGGCCGATGCCGGCGGAGGGATTGCGCCGTGTTTATTCCGAGATTATGTCCGCGTGCCGCGCGCTGGAAGACATGCTGGCAGTTGCGTACTTGGGGCCGCAAGGCACTTACAGTCAGGAAGCGGCCATACGCCATTTCGGCGGCAGCATCGAGACGCGCTCGTGTACCACCATCGACGACGTATTCAAGCAAGTCGAGACCGGCGCCACGGGTTACGGCGTGGTGCCGGTCGAAAATTCCACCGAAGGCGCGATAGGCCGCACGCTGGATTTGTTGCTGACCACGCCCGCCAAAGTGTGCGGCGAGATTATGTTGCCGGTGCGCCAATGTCTGATGAGCAAGGCGAAAAGCCGCGCACAGATCAAGAAGGTGTATTCCCACACGCAGAGCCTCGCGCAATGCCAGCATTGGCTTTCGCGCCATCTGCCGGGCGCGGAGCGCATTGCCGTGGTGAGCAACGCCGAAGCGGCACTGCTCGCGGCGCGAGATAGCAAGTCCGCCGCCATCGCCAGCAAAACGGCGGCCGACCTGTATAAGCTCAACCTGCTGGCGCGCAATATTCAGGATGAGTCGTGCAACACCACGCGCTTTCTGGTGCTTGCGCGCGAAGAGGCCGCCCCGTCGGGCCGCGATAAAACGTCGCTGATACTCTCGACGCGCAACGTGCCCGGCGCGATTCATGACTTGCTGGCGCCGTTGGCGAAAAACGCGGTGAGCATGACGCGGCTGGAGTCGCGTCCCGCGCGCACCGGCTTGTGGGAGTATGTGTTTTATATCGACATCGAAGGCCACGCGCAGGATGCGCGAGTGGCCGCGGCACTGGATAGCATCGAACGCAAAGCGTCTTTTCTGAAGAACCTCGGTTCTTACCCCTCCGCCTCCGCTTCCCCTTCCGTCACCACCGCGCGGTAATCCGCCATGAGCCCCATGACGATTTGTGATCTTGCGCCGTCGTACATCCGTTCGATAGCGCCCTACCAGCCGGGCAAGCCGATTGCCGAACTCGCGCGTGAACTGGGGCTTGCGGAGTCGAGCATCATCAAGCTCGCGTCGAATGAAAATCCGCTGGGCGTCAGCCCCAAGGCGCTACAGGCGATGCGCGCCGTGCTCGATGGCGTGTCGCTGTATCCCGATGGCAACGGCTTTGAATTGAAGCAGGCGTTATCGCGGCATCTTGGCGTGGGCATGGATCAACTGGTGTTGGGCAACGGCTCGAATGATGTGCTGGAACTGGCGGCGCGCGCGTTTCTCGCCCCGGAAAACTCGGCGGTGTATGCGCAACATGCCTTCGCGGTGTATCCGCTGGTCGTGCAGGCGATGGGCTGCAAGGGCATTGAAGTGCCGGCTAAAAATTTCGGCCATGATCTCGACGCCATGGCGCGTGCCGTTCGTACCAGGGGCGCCGATACGCGCATCGTGTTCGTGGCGAACCCGAACAATCCGACGGGCACCCTTGAGCCGGCAGCGGCGATAGAGCGCTTTATCGCCGCGCTGCCGCCGCAGGTGCTGGTGGTGCTGGACGAGGCTTACAACGAATACCTGCGCCCGGAACATCGCGCCGACAGCTTGTCGTGGCTGAAAAAATACCCTAACCTGTTGATTACAAGAACTTTTTCAAAGGTGTATGGACTGGCGGGTTTGCGCGTCGGTTATGCCGTCGGCAGCGCCGGCGTGGCGGATATGTTGAATCGCGTGCGGCAGCCGTTCAACGTGAACAGTATCTCGCTGGCTGCTGCCGCGGCGGCGCTGGATGACCACGAATTTGTGCGAAAGAGTTACGAATTGAATCTCGCGGGAATGGCGCAAGTGACGGCGGGTTTTAAAGACCTCGGACTGGAATTCATGCCGTCGTATGGCAACTTTGTCACGGTGAAAGTGGGCGATGCCAAAGCGGTGAACGCCGCGCTGCTGAAAGTGGGCGTGATTGTGCGGCCCCTCGCAGGTTATGGTTTGCCGGACTGGCTGCGCGTTTCGATCGGGCTGGAGTCGGAGAACGCGCGCTTTCTGTCGAGCCTGAAATCAGCGCTTGGCGCATGAAGCCCCGCACTGAACCCCGCACTGAGCCGATTCGCAAGCTGGTCATCATCGGCGTCGGTCTGATCGGCGGTTCGTTTGCGCTGGCGTTGAAAAAAGCCAAAGCGGTGAAGCATGTGGTGGGCGTGGGCCGCACGCGCAAAAATTTGAACACTGCGCTGCGACTCGGCGTGATCGACGAAATATCGCTCGATGCCGCACACGCCGTGCGCGACGCCGATATGGTGTTAATCGGCACGCCGGTGGGGCAGATGGCAGGGGTGATGAAAGCCATCGCGCCGCATCTGGGCGGCAAAACCATCGTCACCGATGGCGGCAGCACCAAGCAGGATGTGATCGTTTGTGCGCGTAAACATCTCGGCGCGCATTTCAAGAATTTTGTGCCGGCGCATCCGATGGCAGGCACCGAAA
>JANPOH010000173.1:0-29315 GCA_031427895.1 Betaproteobacteria bacterium | reverse complement strand
GACAACAGTATCGGCCCGGCGCTGTTCATCAAGCAGGTGTGCATGAACGCGCGGCTGTGGATTTGCCCGTCAACGGGGCACACGGTCAACACCGAAGAGCCGGATTTGTTTAACCGCAACCTGCTGGATTTTCTGACGCTGGTGGATACAGGGCGGTGGACGCCGCGTGATCCACGCTCGATAGCGAAAAAATAAACATCCCTTGGTACCGTCGTTCCCGCGATGGCGGGTATGGCGAGTGTGCGTATTGCGACTCAATCACGCCGCCTTTAATTTACCCCGCGTAGCCGCCACCAGCCCCGGCACCCGCTTCGCCGCCACATACACATAGCCCTCGAACAGCCGCCGCTGCGTGCGGTAAAACGCGCCCTGCTCGGCGTGCCACTGGCCGTCTTTATAATGAACCTCCGCCGCCACCGTCAGAATGCCCGACGGCATGGCGATGCGGATCGGCGCGTTGTCGTCCGTGGCGGCGCGTGCCGCCTGATGCACCACCGAACCTTCGATACGCGCCGCCACCGCAGTACACAGTGATACGGTGAGCGGCAGCGCGCGATGCACCTGCCCGCTCGACAACATGCGCGCGGTGAGGTCGATGTCGCCCGCCTTGATGGTGTCTCCCGTGAGCAAGGTCGCGTCCTGCGCCGGCGCGACAAAACCCACAAACGGCACGACGGATTTTTTGGCAGCTTCTTCCGGCGTTTTGGCAATGCCCATCGCCACCGACGCCACCAGGCGTATCGCGCCGAGTTTGCGCATGAGGTCGGCGTTGGCCTCCAGTTCTTCCGGCATTTCCGTGCCTTTCAGCCCGATATCCGCCGCGCGCACGAATACCGTGGCATTGGCCGCATCCACCATCGACACCGTGAGTTTGCCTACGCCCGGCACGTCGATCACATCGGTCACATTGCCGGTGGGCAGCAGCTTGCCGGTGGTGGCGCCGCCCGGCTGCAAGAATTCCAGCCGCACTGCCGAACCGGTACCGGACACGCCGGGTATCACCAGGTCGCCATCCACCTCGGACAAGCCCTCGTCCATGTTGAAACGCGCCTGGATGATTTTCTTGGTGTTGGTGTTGTGGACGCGAACGACGGCCTCCTTGCCGGTCACTTTAAAAATGCCTTCGTCCACCGCGAACGGCCCCATCGCCGACGACATGTTGCCGCAATTTCCGCTGTAATCCACCTCGGCCTTTTTGACCTGCACCTGTGCAAAGGTGTAGTCGATGTCGGCATCGGGCCGGCTCGGCGGCCCCACCACGCACACCTTGGACACCGAAGACACGCCGCCGCCCATGCCGTCGAGCTGGCGGCCATACGGGTCCGGGCTGCCGATGGCGGCCAAAAATATTTCATCCCACAACGCGCGGTCGCGCGGCAAATCCCTCGCATGAAATACCACCGCGTTGCTGGTGCCGCCGCGCATGAACACGGCCGGGAGTTTAAGTTGTTTCATGAGGTTTCCTTTTCTATTGTTCAGCGTGGCGGCTCACCCTTGCCCCCTTTAACATGGCGCGGGCAAGCACAAGCCACGATAATATAAAAATCAGCCCGCCCGCGCCGGCCCGTGTTGCCCAATCGCGGGATACGGGTGCAGCATGTTCAGCGCGATGCTGTGATTCGCGGTCTGCACGATACGCACGTGCTCGCGCTTGAATTCCCGCGCTTGCTTCAAGCCGCACGAGTGCGCAATCATATCGATTTCCTTGTTCATGTTCTTGCAGTAGTTGGCGACGCGCAGGTATTTTTCTTCCACCACCAGGCCGCGCTGCAAGCGTTTATTGTGCGTGGTCACGCCCGTCGGACAGGTGTTCTGATGGCAGCGCAGCGCCTGGATGCAGCCCAGCGCGAACATGAAACCGCGCGCGGTGTTGATGAAATCCGCCCCCACGCACAGCGCCCACGATGCGCGCGCCGAGGTCACCAGCTTGCCCGACGCGATCACGCGGATGCGCGATTTCAGATCGGACTGGATCAGCGAATCCACCACGCGCGGCAACGCTTCGGCGATCGGCAGCGCCATGTGATCGAACAGGGTTTGCGGCGCGGCGCCGCTGCCGCCTTCCGCGCCGTCGATGGCGAGAAAATCCGGCGCGAATTCACGTCCACGCCGCAGGATGGCGTCGCACAGATCATTGGTGAATTCCCAGCCGCCGATGGCGGTTTTCACACCCACCGGACGCCCGGTCAACTCTCGCATATAGGCGATTTTATCGAGCAGATCGTTGACGTTGGCGATGTCGCGGTGACGGTTGGGGCTGATCGAATCTTCCCCCGCGGGGATGCCGCGGATGCGCGAAATTTCTTCGGTGACTTTCGCCCCCGGCAGCACGCCGCCTTTGCCCGGCTTGGCGCCCTGCGAGAGTTTGATTTCAAACGCCTTGACGGATTTGGCGAGTTCCCGCACTTTCTCCGGTGAAAAATTGCCGTCGTGATCGCGCATGCCGTATTTGGCGGTGCCCATCTGCATGATGACATCGCAACCGCCGGAAAGATGATGCGGCGCGAGACCGCCTTCGCCGGTATCCATCCAGCAGCCGGCCTGCGCCGCGCCCATCGACAGCGCGCGCACCGCCGGCTCGGAGATCGCGCCGAAACTCATGCCACTGACGTTGACGATGGAGCGCGCTTCAAACGGATGCTCGCAGTAGCCCTCGCCGATCAGCAGCGACGGGGTGGGCAGACGGTCTTCTTCGAGCACCGGATACGGATGGTTCACGAACAGGATGTTGCCGGGCTCGCGCAAATCGTTGGTAGAGCCGAAACCGATGATGCCGCCTTCGTTTTTGGCCTCTTTGTAGACCCAGCCGCGGGTGGCGCGGTTGAACGGCATTTCATCGCGGTCGCCCGCAAAAAAATACTGGCGGAAATATTCGCCGAGGTCTTCAAAGAAAAACCTCAGCCGACCGATCACCGGATAGTTACGCAGCACGGTGTGTTTTTTCTGCGTCACGTCCTGAATGATCGCGATCACCAGCCACGCGATCAACGCAAAGCCGATGAAGGTGCCCAGGCCATAGGAAATTACGCCAACCATGCCATCCATGTTCGCCCCCGTTCCCCTGATAGAATCGCAACTGCCGTCGAACCGGCGCGGTGCGTATTCATTTCATGTTCAACTTATGTGCAATTTTGCCGGTTCACCCGAAACCGTTTTCAACCCGTCCCCAACCATTCACTGCCATGGATATGCTATCCGAAATCGAACGCAATGTGGCTGCCGCCCTTGCCGAGGACATCGGCGCCTGCGACTGGACGTCGATGCTCACGCCGGCGGATGCCGCCGCCCGTGCCACGCTCATCTGCCGCAGTGCAGCAGTCATTGCCGGCCAGCCCTGGTTTGACGCGGTGTTTCGCCGCCTCGATGCGAACGTTTCGGTCGCATGGGAGGTGGCTGAAGGCGGCACGGTAGCCGCGGGCGACCGTCTATGCACGCTCGCCGGCAATACGCGCGCCCTGCTCACCGGCGAGCGCACGGCGCTAAATTTCCTGCAAACACTGTCTGCCGTCGCCACCGCCACGCGGTGCCACGTTGACGCCATCGCGGGCACGCGTGCGGCCATCCTCGATACGCGAAAGACCTTGCCGGGGCTGCGCGTGGCGCAGAAATACGCGGTCAGAATGGGCGGCGGCGTGAACCACCGCATCGGTCTTTACGACGGCATTCTGATTAAGGAAAACCACATTGCCGCCGCCGGCGGCGTGACCGCCGCGCTGACGGCGGCGCGTCGGCTCGCGCCGCCGCAAGTGTGGATACAAATTGAAGTCGAAACGCTGGATCAGTTGCGCGAAGCGCTGGCGGCGGGCGCGCCCCTGATTCTGCTCGACAACATGACGCCGGTTCAGATGCGCGAGGCGGTGCGCGTCACCGCGGGACGCGCCAAACTCGAAGCATCGGGCGGCATCACCCTGCACAATCTGCGCGCCATTGCCGAAACCGGGGTGGATCGCATCTCCATCGGGGCGCTGACCAAGGACATCGAAGCGGTCGATCTGTCGATGCGCTTTGACGCATAGCTACGCTGCGGTGTAGGCGCGTAGGAACGTAGGAACGTAAGCGTGAGGCGTATTCAGGCCGCCGTGCCCGGCACCCAGCGCTTGATGACCGCCGCCAGTATTTCCCTGGTAAACGGCTTGGCCATGTAATCGTCCATCTCGGCCGCCAAGCAGGTCTCGCGGTCGCCTTCCATCGCGTTTGCGGTTTGTGCAACGATAATACGGCGCTGCCGCGTGCGACCGCTCTTGTTTTCCGCTTGTTCCAAGGCGCGTATCGCGGCCGTGGCGGCAAATCCGTCCATGTTGGGCATATGGCAATCCATCAGGATCAGATCAAATTCACGGCGCGATGCATGATCGACCGCCTGTAAGCCGTCCGCAGCGACCGTGACCTTGCAGCCGAGTTTCTCGAGCATCCTGGTCGCCACCAGTTGATTCACCTTGTTGTCTTCCGCCAGCAGTATTTCCGGGACTTTGTTCATTGCCGTTGGATTTGATGCCCCGATCGAGACAGACGCCGCCGGTGCAGCTTCAACCGGTTGCGCCACGATGCCGGCGGTTACCGCTACCGTAAAGCTGAATCGGCTGCCTTTGCCCGGCGTACTCTCGACCGTCAATTCGCCCCCCATCAGTTCCGCCAGTTCGCGGGAAATCGTCAGCCCCAGACCGCTGCCGCCAAAGCGGCGGGTGGTGCTCGCGTCCTCCTGTGAAAAAGGATTAAATATTTTGTCCAGGGCCTCTTTCGCGATGCCGATGCCGGTGTCGATAACGTCAAAACGCAGCATCATGTCATCGGCTTTTCGCGCAACCACCGTCGCCGCGATATGCACCCCGCCTTCAAGCGTGAACTTGATGGCATTGGCGACCAGGTTCGACAATGCCTGGCCTATACGTACCGGATCGCCGATCAGCACCTGCGGCACATCGGCGGCAATCTCGCTGGTCACGCGCAGTTTGCGCTCCAGCGCCGATGCGGCGAACAACTGCGTAATGGCGCTCACCCGTGACCGCACATCGAACGCCGTGCGCTCGATTTCGACCTTGCCTGCCTCGATCTTGGAAAAATCCAGAATATCGTTGATGATCCTGATTAGCGCCTCGCCCGACATCTTGATCGTGTCTATGTACTGGCGCTGCTCATCATCAAGCGGCGTGGCGTACATCAGGCTGGTCATGCCCAGCACGCCATTCATCGGCGTGCGGATTTCGTGGCTCATGTTGGCGAGAAACTGCGAGCGGGCGCGCATCGCCGTCTCGGCGGTCTGTTTTGCCACGATAAGATTTTCTTCGGTCTTCTTTAATTCGGAAACATCCGTGAAGGTGGTGATGATGCCGCTCACCTCGCCTTGTTCGTTGGAGTAGGTCGATTTCTTGATAATGCAATAAATTTGGCGACCGCTCGGCGCCGTGATGACGCGTTCGACCTGATGCGTGCCCGGATGCTCCAGCAGTTGCCGTTCGATTTTTTCCACTTGCATGGCGAATTCACTTCGGTGCGCGGCCATCGGGCGGTACAGAATGTCGCCGCGCTTGACTTCAAACAGATTTTCATAGGCGGTGTTGCAACTGGTCAGCCGCAGATTGCGATCCTTGACCACGGTCGGCGCCGGCGAGGCATCCAGCAGAATGTTGGTCAGCCGCAATTGTTCGGCGCCGATGCGCTCCGCCACTTTAAGCGCGGTAATGTCGCTGTAGGTGGTGACAATACCGCCCGTGGCGCCGGCCGCATCCATAAAGGTGGACTTGGTGATGATGCAAAACACCTCGCGCCCGTCTGCCGCGTGCAGATTCAGCTCGAACTCGAGCGTGCCCGGATGGGCGAGCAATTCACGTTCGACGGCTGCTATTTTCGCGATGGTATCGTCGGCATGCTCGGCGCGCATTTCGCGGTACAAAATGGCCGCGCGCCGCACACCAAAAAGGTTTTCATAGGCCGAGTTGACATAGGTAATCTTGCGCTGCGCGTCCTTGACCATCATCGGCGCGGGGGAGGTTTCGAGAATTACGCTGGTCAGCCGCAACTGCTCTTCGGCCCGGGCTTCGGCGTCCTTGAGTTCCGTGATATCGGCGTGCGTGGTGATAAACCCGGTAACAACACCCTGTTCGTCACGGATCGTCGCCTTGGTGATCGCATATTGGCGAAGCGCGCCGTCTTTTGCCCGCCGCGATTGGGTGAAGGAATGCACGCCCGGGTTCGCGATTAACCGCTGCTCTATGTCATGCACGTTGTGCGAGAATTCGCCCGTGGTTTCAACCGCGGTCTTGCCCAGCAAGGCAGCGCGCTCGGTACCGAACTCACGCTCATGCGCGGCATTGATACGCACAAAGCGGTGCTCGCGGTCCTTGACCGTTAGCGGATAGGGCAATGAGTCGATCAACGTTTCGATGAAGCGCAGATTATCCTGCAACTGCGTTTCGGCTTGCCTGGGCGCGGTAATGTTGCGTGCAATGCCGCGATAGCCGGTGAACCGGCCATGGCCGTCGAAAACCGGATCGCCGCTCACGCTGACAATCACGGGATTTCCCTCGCGATCGGAATAGCTGAACTCGAAATCGCGAAACGGCTTGTGCTCGGCCAGCATGCGGTCGTGGTCGATCCACATCGGCGCGTTGGGATCACCGTCAAAGGCTTGCACGCGCGTCTTGCCGATAAACTCCGATGCGGCGCGCCCCGTCGCTTCGGCGACGCCATTCGAAATCAGCGTAAAGCGATAATTTGCATCCTGCTCCCAGTGCCAGTCCAACGACACGCGCACCATATCCCGAAACCGCGCTGCGCTCGCTTTCGCGTCGTCATCCACCTGCGCGTAGGCGCCGGCCACGGCGTCGAGCAACGGCTTTATGCCGCGCAATACGGCCGCATGTTTCGGTGCGACACCCGCGGTGGCGGCCACGCGCGCGAGTTCCTGAACAAACGCTTCAAGTTCAGCGTCGCCGGAAAGTCCCAGCAGGCTGCGAAGTTGACTGGCGAGTAGGGGTTGCGTCATGGCAGATAGATCAAATACCCGGAACCGGGTTTAGGCTGATGCAGGCGCTCAAAGTATACCGGCTAGATGCGCGCGCCTGAGTTTTCTTAAAAACGATGATGATCACAAAAAAACATAACTACTTGATTTAATTGCATTTTTTATAACTTAACGCGCATTGAAACGCGCCATGATTCAGACACAATGTTGCTCGATGTAACGCTTGACCACAGCCGCGTCCGCATTCATTGGCTCAAAACGCTGCGGCAGATTTTCCAGCCCGCGCACCGCCGCCGGATAGTCAGGCGCGACGCCCAGCGCTTCGCGCACGGTATCGGCGAACTTGACCGCCTGCGCGGTTTCAAGACAAATAAGCGGCACGCCCGTCTCGCGATGCTCAAGACCCACTTTGATGCCATCCGCGGTGTGCGTGTCGATCATCACGCCGTAGCGCTGATGCACCAGACGCAGGGTGGCGACGCGGTCCGCGTGCGTGCTGGCGCCCGACACAAAGCCCGATTCGCGCAGCCCGGCGGCGAACGGCGTTCCGGCCAGATCGAACGAAGCACCGCGATCCACACCGGCCCATAACTCACGCAGCTTCGCCGCGTCGCGCCCCAGCAGATCAAACACGAAGCGTTCGAAGTTCGACGCCTTGGAAATATCCATCGACGGGCTTGAGGTTTGATGCACTTCCGCCGAGGCGCGCGGGCGATAGCAGCCGGTGTGGAAAAATTCGTCCAGCACGTTGTTTTCGTTGGTGGCGAGTATCAGCCGCTTGATGGGCAGGCCCATCAAGCGCGCGATGTGCCCCGCCAGAATATTGCCGAAATTGCCCGACGGCACGGCGAACGAGACCTGCTCGTTGTCGTTTTTCGTCGCCGCGAAGTAGCCCTTGAAGTAGTAAACGATCTGCGCCACCACGCGCGCCCAGTTGATCGAATTCACCGTGCCGATGTGATGGCGGCGTTTGAACGCCTCGTCGTTGGACACCTGCTTGACGATATCCTGGCAGTCATCGAACACGCCGCGCACGGCGATATTAAAAATGTTCGGATCGGCGAGGCTGAACATCTGCGCGGTCTGAAAGCGGCTCATCTTGCCCAGCGGCGACAGCATGAACACGCGCACGCCGCGCTTGCCGCGCATCGCGTACTCGGCGGCGGAGCCGGTGTCGCCCGAGGTGGCGCCGAGGATATTCAGCTCACCTTTGTTTTCGGCCAGCACGTACTCAAACAAGTTACCGAGCAACTGCAAGGCCACATCCTTGAACGCCAGCGTCGGGCCATTCGACAATTGCAGGATATGCAAGCCCGGCTCCAGCGTTTTGAGCGGCGTGATGTCGTCGCTGCCGAACACAGCGGCGGTGTAGGTTTTGTCGATCAGGCGTTTGAGATCGGCGGCGGGAATGTCGTCGGTGTAGCGCGACAGTATGTCGAACGCCAGATCGCGATAATCGAGGTTTCTCAGCCGCGCCAGATCAGCGGCCTCGTAGCGCGGATACGACTCCGGCAGCGCCAAGCCGCCATCGGTAGCCAATCCTTCGAGCAGAATCTCGCGGAACGTGCGGGGCTGCATGCCGCCGCGGGTAGAAATATAGCGCATCAGCACCCAATACCTCCCCTCTCCCAATGGGACAAGGGAACGCTTGCCGCGGAGCAGAGGGGCCGGGGGTGAGGGAAGGCAATGTGTGCGGCAATATTCGGCACTATTTGTCCAGTTCTTCGAGCCGAATCCGCGTGACCTTGCCCGCGACTACCGGCAGCGCTTCGATTTTAGCCATCGCCGCATTGACGTTTTTCTCTATCGTGCGGTGGGTCAGCATGATGATATTGACCAGCGCTTCGCCTTCGTGCGGCTCTTTCTGCACCATCGCGTCTATCGAAATACCCAGATCAGCAAGGATGCGCGTGATATCCGCCAGCACGCCGGGTTTATCCTGCACGCGCAAACGCAGGTAATACGAGGTTTCGACCTCGCCCATCGGCAGTATCGCCACATCCGACAACTGATCCGGCTGAAACGCCAGATGCGGCACGCGGTGTTCCGGGTCTACCGTCATGGTGCGCGCGACATCGATCAAATCGGCCACCACGGCGGATGCCGTCGGCTCCGCGCCCGCGCCCGCGCCGTAGAACAGGGTCTGCCCCACGGCATCGCCCTTGACCAGAATCGCGTTCATCACGCCTTCGACATTGGCGATAAGGCGCTTGGCGGGGATCAAGGTCGGATGCACGCGCAACTCGATGCCGTTTGCCTTGCGCTTGGCGATGCCCAGCAGCTTGATGCGGTAGCCGAGTTCCTCGGCGTATTGAATGTCTTCGCGCGTGAGCTTTGAAATGCCTTCGGTGTACGCCGCCTCGAACTGCATCGGCATGCCGAAGCCGATCGCCGCCATGATGGTGAGCTTGTGCGCGGCGTCGATGCCCTCGATATCAAACGTGGGGTCGGCTTCGGCGTATCCGAGCTTCTGCGCCTGCTTCAACACGTCATCGAAACTCGCGCCTTTGTCGCGCATTTCCGACAGAATAAAATTCGAGGTGCCGTTAATGATGCCGGCGATCCATTCGATGCGATTCGCGGCCAGCCCTTCGCGCAGCGATTTGATAATCGGCACGCCGCCCGCCACCGCCGCCTCGAACGCCACCATCACGCCTTTTTTCTGCGCGGCGGCGAAAATCTCGTTGCCGTGTTTGGCCAACAGCGCCTTGTTGGCGGTAACGACGTGCTTGCCGTTGGCAATGGCTTTCAGCATCAGGTCTTTGGCGATGCCGGTGCCGCCAATCAGCTCCACCACGATATCGATGGCCGGATCATTCACCACCTTGAGCGCATCATCGATGACCTTGGCGCGGCCATTCACCACGCTGTTGGCGCGCGTCAAATCCTTATCCGCCACCACGGTGATGGCAATGGCACGCCCCGCCCGACGCGAGATTTCTTCGCGATTGCGCTCCAGCACGGTGAAGGTGCCGCCGCCGACGGTGCCGATGCCGAGCAGACCTACGTTGATCGGTTTCATAACAAGCCGTCCTTTCTGAACATCTCTTTGATGCCACGCACGGCTTGTCTTGTCCGGGCTTCATTTTCAATCATGGCGAAGCGCACGTGATTATCACCATAATGGCCAAACCCGGTGCCCGGCGCGACCGCTATCTTGGCTTCCGCCAGCAGCTTTTTGGAGAACTCCAGCGAGCCCATTTTTTTATAGGCGTCCGGTATCTGCGCCCACACATACATGGTCGCCTTGGGGATATCCACGTTCCAGCCTGCGGCATGCAGCCCCGCGCACAATACGTCGCGGCGGTTCTGATAGGTCTGACGCACTTCTTCCACGCAATCCTGCGGACCTTCGAGCGCAATGATCGAGGCCACTTGTATCGGCGTAAAAGTGCCGTAATCGTGATAACTTTTCATGCGCCCAAGGGCGTTGACCAGATCGCGATTGCCGACCATGTAACCCACCCGCCAGCCGGCCATGTTGTAGCTTTTCGACATGGTGAAAAACTCAACCGCGACTTCTTTCGCACCGGGCACTTCAAGTATCGACGGCGCGCGATAGCCGTCAAACACGATGTCGGCGTAGGCCAGATCATGCACCACGTAGATATTGTGCTCGCGCGCGATCGCGATCAGCCGCTCGAAAAACGCCAGGTCAACACATTGCGCGGTCGGATTGCTGGGGAAATTCACGATCAGCATCTTGGGCTTCGGATAGCCGTCGCGGATCGCCTTTTCCAATTCATCAAAAAAATCAATGTCCGCCTGCATCGGCACGTGACGGATATCCGCGCCCGCGATCACCGGGCCGTAGATGTGGATCGGGTAGCTGGGGTTGGGCACCAGCACCACGTCGCCGCGCTCCAGCGTCGCCAGCGCCAGGTGCGCGATGCCTTCCTTGGAACCAATCGTCACGATCGCTTCGGCATCGGGATCGAGTTCGACGTTATAGCGCGACTGATACCAGTTGCAGATGGCTTTACGCAGACGGTGGATGCCCTTGGACACCGAATAGCCGTGCGTATCGGGGCGCTGTATCGACTCGATCAGCTTATCGACGATGTGCCGCGGCGTGGGTCCATCGGGATTGCCCATGCTGAAGTCGATGACATCCTCACCGCGCCGCCGCGCCGCGAGTTTCAGTTCGCCGGTGACGTTAAACACATACGGCGGCAGCCGTTTAATGCGGGGAAACTCTTCCATGAGCAGGCTTCTGATTTAGCGGTGCGGTGTGTAAGTAAGTAAGCGTATAATTTTAGCCGAGCAAGGAACATCAAGCAAATCAAAAACTTATGTATCACCAATGAAACTCCATCTGGCAAAAATTGGCGATCAATACCAGTTCACCGGCTACGGCAGCGGCTATGTAGAGGTGAACAAGCAACGTTATGAACGCTCCCTCGTGGTGACGCCGACAGCGATTCACGACACCTGGCGCGTCGCCAGCCTCGACGCGCTGAACACGGACGCGCTGAATTTCCTGCTGACCCTGAAACCGGAAATTCTGCTGCTGGGCACCGGCGTAACACATCGCTTTCCGGCCGCGGCGACGCTGCGCGAGTGCGCGCGCGCGAAAATCGGCATGGAATCGATGGACACCGCCGCCGCCTGCCGCACCTTTAATATTTTGATGGCGGAAGGGCGGAATGTGATTGCCGCGATTATTGTTTAGCGCACCTCACAACCCCGCCAACCCCTTCACATGCACCGCCGCGCTGCGCCCCAGCGCGCTTAACGAGTAGCCGCCTTCGAGCAGTGACACAATGCGCCCGCCGGCGTGTTTGGCGGCGACGGCCATCAGTTTTTCCGTCACCCACGCATAGTCGGCTTCAACGAACTGAAGCATCGCCAGATCGTCGTCACGATGCGCGTCAAAGCCCGCCGAGATAAACAGCATTTGCGGCTTGAACGCTTCCAGCGCGGGCAACCAATGCGTTTCAACCGCGGCGCGGAATTCCTTGCCGCCGCTGCGCGCCGCGAGCGGAATGTTGACCATGCGTTCCGAGCGGCCTTCCGTTCCGCTGTACGGATAAAACGGATGCTGAAAAATGGACACCATCAGCACCCGTTCATCGTCACGAAATATTTCTTCGGTACCGTTGCCGTGATGCACGTCAAAATCGATAATCGCCACGCGCTCCAGTCCGTGATGCTCCAGCGCGTGCGCGGCGGCCACCGCCACGCTGTTGATGACACAAAAACCCATCGCGCGGCCGCGCTCGGCGTGATGCCCCGGTGGACGCACCGCGCAAAAAGCGTTTTCCGCCGCGCCGCTAATCACCTGATCGGTGGCCAGCACGCCCGCGCCGGCGGCGCGCAATGCCGCATCCAGCGTGTGCGGGTTCATCGCGGTGTCGGGATCCAGATGCACCATGCCACTGCGCGGCGAGGCTGCTGCAATGGCATCCAGATAGCCCGCCTCATGCACCCGCTCAAGCTGTTCGCGCGTGGCCTTGGGCGCTTCGCTCGACTGCACATGATGGATAAGACCGGAGGCGATCAATTGATCCTGAATCGCGGACAACCGCGCCGGACACTCGGGATGATGCGCGCCCATGTCGTGCAGCAGGCAGTCGGAATGGGTAATGTAGGCGGTGGTCACGGTGAAACTCCACGGGCGTAAAGTGAAATGCGGTCAAGCAACACACGTATAATACCTTTCCTTAACCGCCTCCACGAATGATACGTAACTATCTGTTTTAATTGAATTATTTATGATAAAAATAAAAGAAGTCAGTGAGCAGGTCAGCGGCATCATTCTCGGCAAACATCGGCAAATACAACTCGCGCTCGCGTGTCTGATCGCACGCGGCCATTTGCTGATTGAAGACGTGCCGGGGGTTGGCAAAACCACGCTGGCGCATGCGCTGGCAGCGTCGCTCGGCTTGAACTTTCATCGTATCCAGTTCACCAGTGACCTGCTGCCCGCCGATGTGCTGGGCGTGGCGGTCTACAACAGCGACCGTTCCAAGTTTGAATTTCACCCCGGCCCGATATTTTCGCAAGTGCTGCTGGCCGACGAAATCAACCGCGCCACGCCCAAGGCGCAGAGCGCGCTGCTTGAGGCGATGGAAGAACATCAAGTCACCATCGAAGGCGAGACGCGCCGCCTGCCGGATCCGTTTTTTGTCATCGCCACGCAGAACCCGTCGCATCAGATCGGCACTTTTCCACTACCGGAATCGCAGCTCGACCGCTTTCTGATGCGTATTGAGCTGGGCTATCCCGGCCCGGAGGCCGAGCGCGCGCTGCTGCGCGGCGAAAACCGCCGCGATCTGCTGGAACGCATTCAGCCCTGCATGCAGCCCGCCGAACTGCTGGCCTTGCAACGCGAAGCGCAGCAGGTGCATGTGTCCGATGCGCTGCTCGATTACGTGCAGGCGCTGATCGGCCACACCCGCCGCAGCGCCGATTACGTCAGCGGCCTGTCGCCGCGCGCCGCGCTGGCGCTGACCCAGGCCGCGCGCGCGTGGGCGCTGCTCGATTCGCGCACGCATGTGGTGCCGGAAGACGTGCAGGCGGTGCTGCCGGGCGTCGTCGGCCATCGCCTGTGCGCGACGGGCAGCGCACGCGAGGCTACCGCCACCAGCAGCGACGTGGCGGCGCGCTTGATACAAAGCGTGGCGATTCCCTGAACGACAGGATTGAGGGTTGAGGATTTAGCTTACCCCCGCCAATACCTCGCTCAATCCTCAATCCTGAACTTATGCCCGCCACGCTCAAATCCCGCCTCGCCGACTGGTTCATCGCGCCGCGCGCGCCTGAAACCGGCGTGATCGTGCTGGTGCAGCGCCGCGTTTACATCCTGCCCACGCGACTGGGATTGGTGTTTGCGGTGTTGCTGCTGATGATGCTGCTCGGCGCCATCAATTACAGCCTGAGTCTGGGTTTTGTGCTGACGTTTCTGCTGGTATCGATGGCGTTCAACGGCATGCTGCTAACCTTTCGCAATCTGGCGCGGCTGCACGTCACCGGCGGTCGGGCGCCCGCGGTGTTCGCCGGCAACAATGCGCGGTTCACGCTGAATCTCGCCAACCCTGCCGCCTACCCGCGCTTTAGCATCGGACTATCGCTCGATAAACACGGCCCCGCGGATGCGGAATTCGCCGACGTGCCCGCCAACGCCGCCGCGCAAATCAGCGTCGCCGTGCCCGCGGCGCGGCGCGGCAGGCTGCGTCCGGGCCGGCTGACCCTGTTCACGCGCTTCCCGCTCGGCCTGTATTACGCCTGGAGCTACGTGCAGCTCGACATGCATTGCATCGTCTACCCGCGCCCGTCGCCTTCCGGCCAACCGCTGCCGCCGGTGGAGGCCGCGCAAGGCATCGGCGCATCGCACGGCCAGGGGCAGGAGGACTTCGCGGGCCTGCGGCCCTATCACCTCGGCGATCCGCCGCGCCACATCGCATGGAAAGCCGCCGCGCGCGGACAGGGGCTGCACACCAAGCAATTCACCGGGCAGGCCGCCAGCGAAATCTGGCTGGCATGGGATCAGTTGCCTCCGCGCATGGCGCAAGAAGAAAAACTCTCGCGGCTGACACGCTGGGTGCTGGATGCCGACGCGCAACAGCTTCATTACGGCTTGCGCCTGCCCGATGCCGTGATTGCGATGGGCGGCGGCGACACGCAACGCGACCGCTGCCTGGAAGCGCTGGCGCTGTTTGAGTTACCGGCTGACACATGAACACCAGCGCCGCCGCCATCAGCCTGCGTAACACGGTGTGGCTCACGGCTGCGTTCGCGCTGGCCGCCGCACCGCACGCGGAACGGATGCCCGCCTGGTTAAGCGCGATCGCGGGCGCGATGTGCCTGTGGCGCGTGTATCTTGCACGCACCCGGCTGGCGCTGCCCGCGCGCTGGCTGCTGATCGGCATCGTCACGGCAAGCGCGGCGGCGATCTTTCTGCACTACCGCACCTTGTTTGGCCGCGACGCAGGCGTCGCGCTGCTGGTGCTGATGCTCTCCCTCAAACTGCTGGAAACCCGCAGTCACCGCGACGGCATGGTGCTGGCGTTTATCAGTTATTTTCTGGTGATTACCAATTTCTTTTATACGCAGTCGATTCCGACGGCGATTTACCTGCTGGCCTGCGTGTGGCTCATCACCGCCGCGATGATCGGCCTGCACTACACAAACGCGCCGGCGGACCCTCGCGCGCAGGCGCGTCATCAATTGCGAACCTCCGCCGTGATGCTGGCGCAGGCGACGCCGCTGATGGTGGTATTTTTTATGCTGTTTCCGCGGGTGCAGGGGCCGCTGTGGGGCATGCCCTCCGACGCTTTCGCCGGCGTCACCGGCCTGTCGGACAGCATGAGTCCGGGCAGCATCAACAAGCTGGTGTTTTCGGACGAAGTCGCGCTGCGCGCCGAATTTACCGGCAGAATTCCCTTGCCCAACAAGCTCTACTGGCGCGGCCCGGTGCTGCTGGATTTCGACGGCCGCACATGGACCACGACGGTGCGCCCGTTGATTAACCGCATCCTCCTGGAGCGTCGCGCGGAACCGGTACGTTACAGCGTCACGGTCGAGCCGCATAACCGGCGCTGGCTGTTTGCGCTCGACATGCCAGGCACGCTGCCGCCGGGCGCGTCGATCACGCCGGACTATCAACTGATGTCGCAAGCCCCCGTCACCAGCCGCCGGCGTTACGAGGTGGAATCGTACCTGACCTACGGCATCGGCGCCGGCACCGGCAGCGACAGTAATATGCAGCGGCGCGCGCTGCAACTGCCGCCCGGCTTTAACCCGCGCACGCTGGAATTGGGGCAAAAATTGCGCGCCGACAACAAGGGCGGCAACGAAGCGATCTCGAACGCCGTGCTGACGTTGTTTCGCGAGCAGAAATTCACCTACACGCTGGAGCCGCCGCTGCTGGGCCGCGATTCGGTTGATGAATTTATTTTCAATACGCGCCAGGGCTTTTGCGAACATTTCTCCTCGGCATTCGTGGTGCTGATGCGCGCGGCGGGCGTGCCCGCGCGCGTGGTCACCGGGTATCTCGGCGGCGAATACAATCCGCTGGGCAATTATTTGATCGTGCGCCAATCCGACGCGCATGCGTGGACCGAAGTGTGGTTCGAAAATCGCGGCTGGGTGCGCGTCGACCCCACCAACTCGGTATCACCCGCGCGGGCGGAAGGCGGTCTTTCCGCCGCGCTGCCGGACAGCGCGGTATTGCCGCGCGGCTTGTTAAGCAGCAAAAATCCATTGCTGCATCAGTTGGCGCTGACGCTGGATTCCGTCGCCAACCGCTGGAACCAGACCGTGCTCGGCTACAACCTCGAAAGCCAGCGCGCCTTGCTGTATCGCGCCGGGCTTGATGGCGACACGATGCGTACACTGGCCATGCTGCTGATCGCCGCCACCCTCATCGCAATGCTGGTGCTTGCACTCATCACCCTGAGCAACCGCCGCCGCGCGCGCGAACCGGCGCTGGCGGCGTATCAGGCATTTTGCGCGAAGATGGCGCGGGCAGGTTTGGTGCGCGGCGATGCGGAAGGCCCGCTCGATTTCGCGGCGCGCATCGCACGGGTACGCCCGGAGTTGGCGGTCGCCGCGCATCAGATTACGCAGCTTTACATCTCGCTCCGTTATCAAGACATCCAAGAAAATAATAACAAAATCAAATACTTACGTAACATTCAACAGCAAGTAAAAGCGCTGCCCGCATGAGCGGCGCTCACCGCTCACCACTCACCACTCACGTGGGCGGCAACAGCTTGGCCGGATCGACCGGCTTGCCCTGGCGGCGGATTTCAAAATGCAGCTTCACCTGATCGGTATCGGAGCTGCCCATCTCCGCGATTTTTTGACCTTTGCCGACGTTCTGGCCTTCCTTCACCATCAGGGTGTTGTTGTGCGCGTAGACGCTGAGGTAGTTGGCGTTGTGACGAATCACCACCAGATTACCGAGGCCGCGAATGCCGGTGCCGCTGAAAATCACGCGGCCCGCCGCGCTCGCGTGTACGGGCTGGCCCCGCTTGCCGGCGATGGTGATGCCTTTGTTGGCGCCGTCGTTAAAGTTACCGATGACTTTGCCCGTGACCGGCCAGCTCCAATCCACTTCACCCGCCGCGAGCGGGGCCTCGGGTTTGATCTCCGGCTTTGCTTCCGCCGGCGCGTCCGATCTGACATCCGATCTGGCATCCGGCTTTACTTTCGCCATGCGCGCGTAGGCTTCATCGCTGTACGGCACGCGCTGCGCCAGCGGCTGGGTTTTCAGGTTCGGATCTGCGCTGGGCGCACCCGCGCCGCCGTCCAGCGGGCGCGTTTCGACGGTGCCGGGAACCGGCTTCACCGGCGTGGCGACCACGGCGCCGGGCGCTGTCAGGCGCAACTGCTGGCCCACCTTGATGCTGGCGGGATCAATGTTGTTCCAGGCGGCAAGCTCGCGATAATCGACGCCGTGCGCCTTGGCGATGCTGAACAAGGTGTCGCCCTGCTTAACGGTATAGGTGGCACCCGCGGGCGCGGACGGCAACGGGGTCGCCACGACACCCGCCTCGGGCTTGGCGGGCACGGCCTGCGGTGGCAGCGGCCTTGCATCCGTTTTTGCCGGCGGCGCGCGCTCCGATACCGGCGCGGGCGTGAGCACGCCGCAGCCGGCAAGCGACAGCCCGAACAGGCCGGCGAACAAACAGCACCACGCCGCAAGGGTGCGCCGCATCGTATTGAAAGTCTTCAAATCCATCTGGCTATCTCGCTCGCTCAAGTGGTGCCCCGCGCCGTTACGCCGTGCCCGGCAACAGTGGCACAAAATTCACCACGTCCATTTTCTTTTCGCTGTAACCCTGCGCCGTGCGTTCGATCACCGACAAATGCTGCGTCGCGCCCTTGGTCATCGGAAAAATCATTCTGCCGCCGACCTTGAGCTGCTCGATCAGCGCTTTGGGCACATGGGTGGTCGCCGCGGTCATCACGATCACGTCAAACGGCGCCGCCGTCGGCACGCCCGCGTGTCCGTCGCCATGGCGCAGCCGCACGTTGAGTACGCGCGCGCGTCGCGCAGATGCTTGCGCGCCTTAGCCGTCAGTTGCAGCAGCCGTTCCACCGAATGCACCTCTTTCGCCACCCGCGCCAGCACCGCGCATTGATAGCCGCACCCCGTGCCGATCTCCAGCACCTTGTTAAGATCACCGCCGGCGCGCGCAAGTTCCGTCATGCGCGCCACGGTGTGCGGATTGGAGATGGTCTGCCCAAAGCCGATGGGCAGTGAAATATCCTCATACGCGCGATGCGCCAGCGCTTCATCCACAAACAGATGCCGCGGCACCTCGCCCATCACCGACAACACGATTTCGTCGCGTATGCCCTGCTGGCGTAAACGCTCGACCATGCGCATGCGTGTACGCTGCGAGGTCATGCCGATGCCGGAATGTAGAATGCTCATGGGCAGGTCAGGCAGGGCGGGTCAGATGGCCAACCACTGCCGCACCACATCCATTTGCTGCACGCGCGTTAAATCGACTTGCAGCGGCGTGATCGACACCCGGCGTTGCGACACGGCGTAAAAATCGGTGCCCTCGCCCGCGTCCTGCGCGCTGCCTGCCGCGCCCACCCAGTAGATCGGGTCGCCGCGCGGGTTGGTCGATTTCACCACCGGCTCGGCCTTGTGCCGCTTGCCGAGGCGCGTGACTTCAAATCCATGCAGGCCGGCGTGCGGCACGTCGGGCACGTTCACGTTCAGCAGCACCGGCTGATTGAGCGGCTGCCGCGTGTGCCGCTCGACCAAATCGCGCGCGACGACCGCCGCCGTGGCGAAATGGTCATTGCCCGAGCCCGCCAGCGATATCGCAAACGATGGTATGCCGAGCAGAAACCCTTCGGTGGCCGCCGCCACGGTGCCGGAATAAATGGTGTCATCGCCCATGTTGGCGCCGTGATTGACGCCCGACACCACCACATCCGGCAAGTGATCCAGCAAACCCGTCACCGCCAGATGCACGCAGTCGGTCGGCGTGCCGTTAACGTAGAAAAAACCATTGGCGGCTTTACGCACATTGAGCGGACGATCCAGGGTCAATGAGTTGCTGGCGCCGCTGCGGTCACGTTCGGGGGCGACCACGGTTACCGTGCCCAGCGCCGCCAGCACGTGCGCCAGCGCGGCAAGGCCGGGCGCGAAGTAGCCGTCGTCGTTGCTCAACAGAATACGCAGGGTCATTGAAGCTCCGATGGGCGACGCGCATAGCGTAAGCAGATAGGTATCATGAGATGCGAAAATTATAACATTTCAATCCATCACCCTTGCCGGTATCGGCAACGGCGGCCCGGACGGCGGCGAATGTTACGATGGCGTCCCACTGACCACAGCACTGGAGATGTCCCGGTTATGAGCGGCCCCCTCGCCGGCGTGAGAATTATCGACCTGACCTCGGTGATTCTTGGCCCCTACGCCACCCAGATTCTTGCCGACTATGGCGCCGACGTGATCAAGGTCGAAGCGCCGGAAGGCGACAACACGCGCTATATCGCCGCCCAGCGCAACCCCGGCATGGGCGCGAATTTTCTGCACTTGAACCGCAACAAGCGCAGCATTGTGCTGAATCTCAAAAAACCCGAAGGCCACGCCGCGCTGCTGCGTTTGCTGAAAACCGCCGACGTACTCGCGTACAACGTGCGCCCGGCGGCAATGGCGCGCCTGAAACTTTCCTATGAAGATGTGGCCGCCGTAAACCCGCGCATCATCTACGCCGGCTCCACCGGCTTCCGGCAAAACGGCCCCTACGCCGCCAAGGCCGCCTACGACGATATTATTCAGGGCATGGTCGCGCTGCCGTCGCTGGCGGTGCAGGCAGGCGCGGATCAGCCGCGCTTTGTGCCGTCAACGCTGACCGACCGCATCACGGGACTGAACACCGTGCATGCGATTCTCGCGGCGCTGTTTTACCGCGAGCGCAGCGGCGAAGGCCAGGCGATTGAAATACCGATGTTTGAAGGACTCACGCAGTTCATCCTGAGCGATCACATGGGCGGGCGCACCTTCGATCCGCCGATAGCGCCGATGGGTTATCCGCGCCTGCTTACCCGGCATCGCAATCCATACAAAACCCGCGACGGTTATCTGTGTCTGCTGATTTACAACGACAAGCAGTGGCGCGCTTTCTTTAAACTGCTGGGCCGCGCGCACGAGTTTGCAACCGACGAACGCTTCAATTCGCACGCCAATCGCGCCAAACATTTCGATCAAGCCTATGCATGGGTGGCGCGCGAGCTGGCGACACGCACCTCGGCCGAATGGCTGGCGGCGTTGACCGAAGCGGACATTCCGGTGATGCCGCTCAACTCGCTGGACGATCTGCTTGATGACCCGCATCACGCCGCGACCGGGTTTTTTAAACTCATGGATCATCCGAGCGAGGGCCGCATTCGCGAAATGGATATTCCGACCACATGGTCGAAATCGCAACCGGAAATACGCATGCACGCACCGCGTTTGGGCGAACACAGCGCCGAGGTTCTGCGCGAGGCCGGTTATAATGAAGCTGAAATCAACAACCTGCGCGCGGTGGGCGCCACCAATCCATCATAAAATATAACTATTTGATTATTATGAACTTTTCACTCACCGACGAACAGCACGCCATCCGCTCGGCAATCGAAAAAATCTGTGGAAAATTCGATGACGCCTATTGGCTGAAAAAAGATCGCGAAGGCGGCTTCCCGCTGGATTTTCACGCCGCGTTCGCGCGCGACGGCTGGCTCGGCATCGCCATGCCGCAGGAATTCGGCGGCGCGGGACTCGGCATCACCGAAGCCGCGTTGATGATGCAAACCATAGCCGAATCCGGCGCGGGGTTCTCCGGTGCGTCGGCGCTGCACATGAACATCTTCGGCCTGCATTCGGTGGTGGTTTACGGCAGCGATGAGCAGAAAAAACGCTTTCTGCCGTCGATGATCGAAGGCCGCGACAAGGCCTGCTTTGGCGTCACCGAGCCCAACACGGGGCTAAACACGCCGATGCTCAAGACCAAAGCCGAGCGTCACGGCGATCATTACATCGTGTCGGGCCAAAAAATATGGACCACCACCGCACAGGTCACCAACAAAATATTGCTGCTCGCGCGTACCACGCCGATGGAGACCGGTAAGCGGCCCATCGACGGCCTCACGCTGTTTTACACCGACATGGATCGCAACCACATTGAAGTGCGCGAAATCGAAAAAATGGGCCGCAAGGCGGTCGACTCCAATCAGGTGTTCATCGACGGGCTGCGCGTGCCCATTGCAGACCGCATCGGCGAAGAAGGCAAGGGCTTTCACTACATCCTGCACAGCCTCAACCCCGAACGCATACTCGTGGCCGCCGAGGCCGTGGGCTTGGGCAAGGTCGCGCTCAAACGCGCCGCCACGTATGCGCGAGAACGCATCGTGTTCGACCGCCCCATCGGCCAGAATCAGGGCATCCAGCACCCGCTGGCCGAACGCTGGATGGAACTCGAAGCCGCCGAACTGATGACCCAAAAAGCCGCCTGGCTCTACGACACGCAACAGGCCTGCGGCGCGGAGGCCAATGCGGCAAAATATCTGGCGGGAGAAGCCGGCTTTCGTGCCTGCGAAACCGCCATGCTCACCCACGGCGGCATGGGCTACGCCAAGGAGTTCCACATCGAGCGTTATTTCCGCGAAGCCATGATCCCGCGTCTGGCCCCGGTGAGTTCGCAGATGATTCTGTGTTTTATCGCGGAGAAAGTGCTGGGTTTGCCGCGGTCGTATTAGCGGGCGCGCGGGCAATGAAATCAGTGATCGGAAGTCACGCTTGAATGTTACTTGCGGATAGCATTACAAGTGGCGTTACAAGCACAAAAAAAGTCACAATTCCGTGGCTTTTTTGATTCGAAAATACTTGATACTTGGTCGGGGCGAGAGGATTTGAACCTCCGACCACCTGCACCCCATGCAGGTACGCTACCAGGCTGCGCTACGCCCCGAAGGCTGGAATTATACCAGAGCCGCGCCCGCCGCCGCGCGTTAGCGTGCTTCGGCGAGCGAGGCGTCAATCGCCTGCGACAACTTGTCCACGATCTCAGCGACATGGCTCCCGTCGATGATGTACGGCGGGGCCAGCAATATATGGTCGCCGTGCCTGCCGTCGACCGTGCCGCCCATCGGATAACACAGCAGGCCCAGCGCCATCGCCTGGCGCTTCACGCGCTGAAACAGTTTTAACGCGGGGTCAAACGTGGCTTTTGTTGCGCGGTCTTTCACCAGCTCCACGCCGATGAACAAGCCGCGCCCGCGTACATCACCCACATGCGGGTGTTCACGAAACTGCATCGTCAGCGCCGCTTGCAGCGCATTGCCCCGAACCGTGACATTGTTGAGCAGATGTTCGTCGCGAATGGTGTGTTGCACCGCCAGCGCCGCGGCGCAGGCAATGGGGTGCCCCAAATAGGTATGCCCGTGCTGAAAAAAACCGCTGCCGTCGCGAACCGCGTCGAATATTTTCTTTGATACCAGCGTCGCGCCTATCGGCTGATAGCCGCCGCCGAGGCCCTTTGCGACAACCATCATGTCGGGCACGATGCCCTCGTGCTCATACGCGAACAGGGCGCCGGTGCGGCCCATGCCGCACATGACTTCATCGAGGATCAACAAGATGCCGTACCTGTCACAAACCTCGCGGATGCGCTTGAAGTAGCCCGCTACGGCCGGCACGGCGCCAAGGGTTGCTCCCACCACCGTCTCCGCGACAAACGCGATGACGCGCCGGGGGCCGACGCGCTGCAAGGTTTCCTCCAGTTCATTCGCCACGCGCGTACCGTAGTCCGTTTCGGATTCGCCTTCTTTGCGATCACGATAGGCGTAGCAGGGGGCGATGTGTTCCACGTGCATCAACAGCGGCGCGAACTGCGTGCGCCGCCACACATTGCCGCCCACTGCCAGCGCGCCCAAGGTGTTGCCGTGGTAGCTCTGCCGCCGGCTGATAAACAACTCGCGCCCCGGCTCGCCGGTTTCAAGAAAATACTGCCGCGCGAGCTTTAGCGCGGCCTCGATGCCTTCGGATCCGCCCGATACAAAATACGCGCGCGCAAAGGCGTGGGACGACGCCTGCACCAGATAATCCGCCAGCGCTTCCGCGGGTTCGCTGCTGAAAAATGATGTATGCGCGTAGGCAAGCCGACCGGCCTGCGTCTGGATGGCGTTGATGACCGCGCGATGGCCGTGACCGAGGCAGCACACCGCGGCGCCGCCGGAGGCATCCAGATAGCGCCTGCCTTCCCGATCAAACAAATACGCGCCCTCGCCGCCAGCCGCGATGGGCGGCTCGATACGGGCATCGCGGTGAAAGACATTGCTCATGGATTACTCATGGCGTAAAAAAGCCGCAGCGTTCATGCCGCGGCCAGATGGTTGCGAAAGATAGTTGCGAAAAAGTGAATCAGGCGCGCAATAATTCGATGACCGTCTGGATTTCTTTTCTCACGTGGCCGGCATCGGCCAGCCGCGGCGGACCGGCTTCGGGCGCGGGGGCGCGCGCCTTGGCATGTCGAACAGTTTCGCCCGACAACTCATCCAACTGATTGCGTGCGCCGCTGATGGTAAAGCCCTGATCGTACAGCAGATCACGTATGCGGCGTATCAGCAAGACTTCATGGTGCTGATAGTAGCGGCGATTGCCGCGCCGCTTAACGGGCTTTAACTGGGTGAACTCCTGCTCCCAGTAACGCAAGACATGCGGTTTGACGCCGCACAATTCGCTCACTTCCCCAATCGTGAAATAGCGCTTCGCCGGAATCGGCGGAAGTTGTATTTTAGGACTTGCTTCCATGGTACCGCTGCTCAACCATGGACTTGAGCTTTTGCGAGGCATGGAAGGTCACCACGCGGCGCGCGGTAATGGGTATTTCTTCCCCGGTTTTGGGGTTGCGACCGGGGCGCTGGGGCTTCAGGCGCAATTGAAAGTTGCCAAACCCTGATAATTTCACACCTTTTCCGGCCTCAAGCGCGTGCCGGACTTCTTCGAAGAACGACTCCACCATGTCCTTGGCTTCACGTTTGTTAAAACCCACTTTTTCGAACAAAAGATCGGCGAGTTCAGCTTTTGTTAAAGTCATGTTTCCCCTTTCAGCGAAGCTTGGCATTGAACTGATTTTGAAGAATTTTTATGATTTCCGAGACTGCGGAATCCACCTCGGCATCGGTCAGCGTTTTTTCAGTATCCTGTACTAACATCCTGAATGCAAGACTTTTTTTGCCATTTTCTATCCCGGCACCGCGGTAAATATCGAATACCACAAACTCGGAAACGATGTCTGATTTTTGCGAATTAACCGCGTCCAAAATCGCCTGATAGGGCGTATTTTCATCAAAAATTACAGCCAAGTCCCGCCAAACCGGTGGGAACTTTGATGCCCCCTTAAATGCGGGTATTTCGCGCTCGGCCAGCAGATCCAAATCGGCCTCGAACAGTACGGGCGCAAGCGGAAGCCCGTATTTCTGTTGCCATTTGGGATGCAGCTCGCCGATCCAGCCGGCGGGCTTGCCATCAAACACGATGCGCGCACTCTTGCCCGGATGCAGCGCCGCATGGCTGGCCGCTTCAAACGTGACCGTGCGGGGATGAAACAAGGCTTCGACGTCCGCTTTCACGTCATAAAAATCGACCTGCCGCGCCGGTCGTATGCCCCACTGATCTTCCATCGCGTGCCCGCAGGCCGCCGCGCCGACGCGCCACGGTTGCGTATATCCATCATGACTCGCGGCAAAGCAGCGGCCCGTTTCAAATACGCGCACGCGCGACTGTTTGTGATTCAGGTTGTAGGCCACCGCGTTAATCAACCCACCCATCAGGCTGGAGCGCATCACCGCCATTTGACTCGCGATGGGATTGGCCAGCTCGATCGGCGCAGGGTTATCACAGAAATCTTTTTCCCACGCGCGATCAACAAAACTGTAGGTAACAGCCTCCTGGTAATCGCGCGCGGCCATCAGGCGTCGAATCGCACCGCCGCCACGAATTTTCTCCGGCGCCGGCAATGCCGATGACGCCACCACGGGAGACAGGGCAGGTATGCGGCTGTAGCCGTAAACACGCGCCACTTCCTCGATCAGATCCGCTTCGATCGCCATATCAAAGCGGTAGCCGGGCGGCGTCACTTGCAGGCCGTCCCCTGTGTCCGTACAGGCAAAACCCAGCCGCTTGAATATGGCCGCGGTCTCGGTGCGGCTCACCGCGACTCCGAGCACGCGGTCGATACGCGACAAGCGCAAAGCGATGGCGTCGCGCCGCGGCATCGTCGCCGCGGCTTGCGCCACCGGCCCCGCGCTGCCGCCGCAAATGTTCAGTATCAAGCGCGTTGCGCGCTCCATGGCGTCTCGCGTCACGCCGAAATCAACACCGCGCTCGAAACGAAATGACGAGTCCGAGCCGAATCCCAACAAGCGTGATTTTCCGGCAATCGTATCCGGGTTGAAGAAAGCGCTCTCCAGCACGATGTCGCCGGTGGCATCACTCACGGCGCTGTCGGCGCCGCCCATGATGCCGGCCAGCGCCAGCGCCTTGCGCTCATCCGCAATCACCAAAAACGCCTCGGACAATTCGCGCGTTTCGCCATTGAGCAGCGTTAGCTTCTCGCACGGCTCGGCGAAGCGCACGTGTATGCCGCCGTCGATCTTCGCGGCATCAAAGGCGTGCAGCGGCTGGCCCAACTCCAGCATCACGTAGTTGGTGACATCCACCACGGCGCTGACCGAGCGCACGCCGCTGCGCGCGAGGCGCTGCACCATCCACGCCGGCGTCGGCGCCGCGGCATTCACCCCGCGAATGATGCGCCCGCAGTACAGCGGACAAGCCGCGGGCGCGTCCAGGGTAATCGCCGGTTTGTCGTCGTGGCCAGGCGCAACCGCCGCGTAATCGACGGCGACGGACTGCATCGGCACGCCGCTCAACGCGGCCACTTCACGCGCCATGCCGCGCATACTCAGACAATCGCCGCGATTGGGCGTCGGCTTGCTGTCGAACACCTGATCGTCCAGCGCCAGCACGTCACGCACGTTCGCGCCGACGGCGGCGTCGGCAGGCAACACCATCAAGCCGCTGGCGTCGTCGCTCAATCCCAACTCTTTCGCCGAGCACAACATGCCGCTCGAATCCACGCCACGTACTTTGGCGGCCTTGATTTCCATCCCCGGCAGTCTGGCACCCACCAACGCCGCCGGCACGCGCATGCCGGGGCGCACATTGGGCGCGCCGCACACAATCGTCAGCGACGCCTCATTTGCGTTCCCTGCCGTGTTGACCTGGCACACATTCAGCCGGTCCGCATTGGGGTGTTTTTCCACCGACAACACTTCACCCACCACCACGCGATCAAACGGCGGCGCGACGGGCGCGACACCTTCGATTTCGATGCCGCCGAAGGTCAGCAAATCCGCCAGTTCGCGCGTCGACAGCGGCGGGTTGACGAAAGTACGCAGCCAATTCTCTGAAAATTTCATAAGCTGTTACCGGAACTGGCGCAAAAAGCGCAGATCGTTTTCAAAGAACAACCGCAGATCGTTCACGCCATAGCGCAACATCGTGAGGCGATCCAGCCCCATGCCGAAGGCAAATCCCTGAAACTGCTCGCTGTCGATATTCACGTTTTTCAACACGCTCGGATGCACCATGCCGCAGCCGCCGATTTCGAGCCAACCGTCGCCGAAACTCATGTCGATTTCAGCCGACGGCTCGGTGAACGGAAAAAACGACGGCCTGAATCGCACTTGCAGATCATCGCGCTCGAAGAACAAGCGGAAAAATTCGGTGACCACGCCCTTTAGATTGGCGAAAGTCACTTTCTCATCGATCCACAACCCTTCGACCTGATGAAACATCGGCGAGTGCGTGGCGTCCGAATCCACGCGATACACGCGCCCCGGTGCGATGATGCGTATCGGCGGCTGATGCGCCTCCATGTAGCGCACCTGTATCGGCGAGGTATGCGTTCGCAGCAGGTGCTTGCCGCCCGCCAGATAAAAGGTGTCGTGCATGGAACGCGCGGGATGATTTTCCGGCTGATTGAGCGCGGTAAAGTTGTAGAAATCGGTTTCGATTTCCGGGCCGTCCGCCACACCAAAACCCAGAGAATGAAAAATCTGCTCGACGCGCTCCAGCGTACGCGATACCGGGTGCAGCCCGCCCAACGCCGAACCGCGACCGGGCAAGGTCACATCCAGCGATTCCTCCTTGAGTCTTGCGTCGAGCTTGAGGTTTTGAAGAAACTCGCGCCGCGCGTTAAGCGCCTGCTCCAACACCGCTTTGGCCGCGTTGATGCGCGCGCCCATGGCGGGCCGTTCGGTCGCGGACAGTTTACCCAAGCCTTTGAGCTGCTCCGTCAACGCGCCGGCTTTACCCAGGTAGCGCGCTTTGGCCTGCTCCAGCGCGTCGGCATCGTTCATGCCGGCAAATACCGCGAGCGCGTCTTTTACAATCGCATCAAGGTCTTGCATATCGGATTGAATCACTCAACAGTGCGTTTAATCAGCTTGCACAAATCGTATCGCAAAAAAAAGAGGCTGGTGAGCCTCTTTTTCCCGGGAGTTGCGTTAACCGCAAACCCCCTGTTGCTATTGCCACGCTTACGCGCCGGGGCTTGCGAGATGGGCTTTAGCGGACTCCACAAACTTCGCAAACGCGGGGCTTGTCGAGCACAGCAATATCGGCGAGCACCTTGCGATCCACTTCAATCGCGGCCTTTTTCAGGCCATACATAAATTGGCTGTAGCTCAAATCATGCTCGCGCACGGCTGCGTTGATACGCGCGATCCACAGCGAGCGGAACACGCGCTTCTTGTTGCGGCGATCACGATAGGCGTATTGCCCGGCGCGCATCACCGCTTCATTGGCGACGCGGAAGACGTTACCGCGGCGACCGCGGAAACCCTTGGCTTTTTCGAGGACTTTCTTGTGTGCCGCGCGGGCGATCACACCACGTTTTACTCTTGGCATGGCTGATCTCCTTTAATACGGCAACATGGCACGAACGGCACGCAAATCCGATGCGTGTACAGCGGTACCCCCGCGCAACTGACGCTTGCGCTTGGTGCTTTTCTTGGTAAGGATGTGGCGCATAAAAGCCGATCCGCGTTTGATTCCGCCACTACCCTGCTTGCGGAAACGCTTGGCCGCGCCACTCTTGGTCTTGAGTTTCGGCATAACTACCTCTGTTTTAGCTTAGCGCCAGGTGCCTGCCCATCATCGGGCCGGACTTCTAAAACCTGGACTACTACTTTTTATCAACTACGGGTGAAACCGCCGCCGCCGCGGCTGCTACTGGAGCCGCCGAAACCACGGGTGCCACGGGTGCCACGGGTGCTGCTACTGCCTTTGCCGGCGCCGCTTTCACGACGTTTTTCTGCGGCGCCTTACCGCCTTTTTTCGCGGACATCACCATCACTAATTGACGTCCTTCCATTTTCGGAAACTGCTCGACTACCGCATGCGGCTCCAGCTCGCCGCGAATGCGTTCCAGCAGCCGAATGCCAAATTCCTGATGCGCCATTTCACGACCCCTATAGCGCAACGTGATCTTGACCTTGTCGCCCTCTTCCAGAAACCGCAGCAGGTTTCTGATTTTGATCTTGTAATCGCCCTCGTCGGTACCGGGGCGAAACTTCACTTCTTTCACCACGATCTGCTTCTGCTTGAGCTTTGCCTCATGCAGCCGCTTGCTTTCACGGTATTTGAACTTGCCAAAATCCATGATGCGGCAAACCGGTGGAACCGCAGTCGGCGCAATTTCCACCAAGTCCAGTTCAGCCTCTTCGGCCAGCTTGTTCGCCGCCGCTATGCTCACCACACCAATCGGTTCGCCGCCCGCGCCAATCAACCTGACTTCCGGCGCGGTAATCTCCGTATTGATGCGTGCTTCTTTTTCCTGTGCTATGCGATAACTCCTTGATTCTATTAAAATTATCTACCCTTTTGGGCTTCATCCTGGTGTAAACGGGAAATGAAGTCCTCCAGAGCCATTTGGCCCACATCCTCACCTTTACGGGTTCTGACGGCGACCTGACGAGCCGCGACTTCCTTATCGCCGACGACCAACTGATAAGGCAACTTTTGGAGACTATGTTCCCGTATTTTATAGGAAATCTTCTCATTTCTCAAGTCGGAGACGGCGCGCACGCGCGCCGCCTTTAGGGCTAATTCGATTTCTTGTGCGTAGCCGGCCTGATTCTCGGTAATGCTCGACACCACCACTTGGACAGGCGCCAGCCACACCGGCATCGCTCCCGCGTAGTGCTCGATCAGGATGCCGATAAAGCGCTCCAGCGAGCCCAGAATGGCGCGATGCAGACTACTATGTGCGTATCCTTTCAAATGCAGCATTCCGTGTATAAGTATAAAAAGGTTATATTTTGGCAAAGTCATACC
>JANPOH010000172.1:0-12560 GCA_031427895.1 Betaproteobacteria bacterium | reverse complement strand
CGTAATCCCGCGCGTAATAAACACAATGCGCGTTTCGTGATCGTCGCTGGGCCATTTTTCCAGTTCGATGGGCGGGTGAAACAAGTGCTGCACGCCCTGCACGATCAACGGGCCTTTGTGCCCTGTCACATTCACCAATCCTTTGACGCCAAACATTTCCGCGCCGGTTATGGTGCCCAGCATTTCCATGCAGTGCGAAAACGACGCCCAGGTAAACGGCTCCTTGTAGCGCAGGCAAAACGAAATCACGTTGGTGTCGTGCCGGTGCGCGTGACCGTGCTCGTCGTGGCCGTAGTGACCATGGTCTTCCGCATTATCGGCGCCCATCCAGCGCTCGACGTCTTCCAAGCGCGCCTGCATGCTACGCAGCGCCACGTCGATCAGAAAGGCGAGTTCGATTTCACCGTTGACAGCGCGCTTTAACGGTGCGCGCGGGTTCAGCTCATGCAGCGCGTTTTCGAGCGCCGCCACGCTGGCTTCATCCACCAGATCGGTCTTGGTAATCACCAGCCGATCGGCCAGCGCGGCCTGCTTCACCGGCTCGGATAAGGTCTTGAGCTGTTCCAGGCCGTTCACCGCATCCACCAGCGTTACCACGCAATCCAGCCGGTATTGCGACTGCAACATGGTGTCGGTCATCAGCGTTTGCATCACCGGCGCGGGGTCGGCCAGGCCGGTGGTTTCAATCACCAATCGATCAAAGTCGATGATCTCGCCGTTGCGCCGCTTGATGAACAGGTCGCGCATCGTTTCCTGCAAATCGCCACGCAGCACGCAGCACAGACAGCCGTTGTTGAGCAGCATCATCTGTTCAGACGACACCTCGACCAGATCGTTATCAATTGCCTGTTCGCCCAGCTCGTTGACGATCACCGCCACGCGGTTCATCTCCGGGCGTTTGAGCAGCTTGTTGACCAGCGTGGTTTTCCCGCTGCCGAGAAAACCCGTCACCACGCTGACGGGGATTCTTCCCGACAGTGCGCTGCGGCCTAAAACCGGCGCATCCATGACTTATTGCGTCCACTCAACAATGTACAAACCGCCGGTGAAACGATCCTGGCAATACACGATACCGCGATCATCGACATATACGTCGTTGATCTGCACCGCGCCCTTGGGCGAGAGTTTCGGCGTGCCCGGTACGAAATAGGCGACTTCCTGCGGTTGGTACGGATTGGACAAATCATACGCGCGCAGGCCGCCGTTGAAAAAAGTGGCGAGCACGATGTTGTCGGAGCGCCACGCGCAATCGGCGGAGTAGTTCTCCCACAGGTTGTGCGAACCGAAGCGCCCGCCTCGTTTACCGAAGCTTTCGGGTGACGGCAGCGGTACGGTGGAAATCGGCACTGGATTTTTTTCATCCGCGCCGTTCAGCACCCAGGTGAGCTTGGGCCAGTCTTCGCAGTTGTCACGTACGCATTCTTCGGTGACCACCAGCAAATCCTTGCTGAACAGCGGCAGCACGGTATGCACAAAGCCGTTGAACGGCGGGGCGTTTTTCCAGCGCGATACGACCTTGATGTCGCCTTTGTTCTTGATATCAAGGATGTAACCGCCGCCGTCGATATAGCCGACGTAGGCGCGATCGGGGCGCTGTTTGGCATACACGTTGGTGTTGTGCGCGCGGTAGCCGCCATCGATTTTCAGACGCGGGGGCGGCGCTTCCTTGTCACCCTTTCTCGTGCCCGGCATCCACCAGCGCCCTGCTTCGGCGGGTTTGGACGGATTACGCACGTCGATGATGCGATAGAACTGATCGTCCTTGTCATGGGTCGGCTCGAAATCCGGCGCGCCGCTGGCCATATGCACGAATTCGCCGTCGTCGAACCACACCGCATGCACGCCGCGCGAGAATTGGCCCGATGCATCAAAGTGCGAAATGAGTTTGGGGTTTTCCGGCACCGTGATATCGAACAGATCAATGCCCGCCGGCTTATCGTTGAAACCCTTGGTCTGATACGCCACCACCATGGTGTTGCCCACCACGTCGAGCGAATTGGAGCGCACATTGCCGTGCGGCAAATCGGTCTGCACCACGAATTTGGGCTTGCGCGGGTCGCTCACATCCAGCGCGGTGAAATTCTTGGGCGCGGATTCGTGCGCCATCCAGATAATGCGCCGCCCGTCCTTGGTGACCTGCATGTTGATGCCCTCGCCCATGCCGCCGAAACCTTCCATTTCGTGCTGGGCCAGGAGTTTCATGTTGAACGCCAGCGTCTGTGACGCCTGGCTTCCGGGGGACATCGATTTTGCGTCGCTCATGATTACCTGGCTTTTCGTTTGTGAGTTGATGGTTTGCTGCGTGGATTGCCTGCCATTTGTTCCAGCACGGCGCATACCGCGCCGGTGTCTTCCTTCGCGAAGCCCTGCGACAGCGCGCCTGAGTAATACGCCTTGCTGGCCTCGAACAGCGGCACGGGAATATTCAGTTTGGCCGCGAAATCGCCGATGATATCGATATCTTTCTGATACACCTCGCACTTCATGGTGGCGGCGCGGTAGTTGTTTTTAATCATCATCGGGCCGCGCACTTCAAACATGCGGGAAGTGCCCGCGCCGTCCTTGACCACCTTGTAGACGAGGTTCAGATCAAGGCCGGATTTCAGCCCCATCACCATCGCCTCGGCCGCCGACAGATTGTGGATGGTCACCAGCAGATTCGCGATGAATTTCAGCTTCGAGCCGTTACCGAATTCGCCGCAGTAGTGCATGCTGCGCGCGAAGCCCTTGAATATCGCCGCGCAGCGCTTCACCGCATTGGCGTCGCCGCTGGCATAGACGGAAATGTCTTTCGCCGCCGCCTGCGCGCCGGTGCCGCTGATCGGGCAATCGAGCACGATAATACCGTGCGCCGCGCAGCGCTCGCGGATATCCTGCTTCACCTCTATCGGCATGGTGCTGGCTTCAATCACGATGCAGCCCTTGCGCGCACCGGCGGCGATGCCGTCCTTGCCGAAGAACGCCGCCTCGCACGCCTTGATGCTGGGCAGCGAGGTGATGATAACGTTGCACTCACCAGCAACCACGGCCGCCGATGCCGCCGCGTCGCCGCCGCGCCGGATCAGTGCCGCCTGCGCCTTTTTGTCGGGATCAAAACCGATCACGCCGAACTTCGCCTCGAGCAGATGGCGCGCAAAACTGCCGCCCATGATGCCCAGGCCGACTTGTCCTACCACTGGTGTTTTTTTCATGTAAGTCTTTGTATTTATTCGATTAGTAATACTGATTCATGACCATAAAAAACATCACCGAGCACCCGTTGGGGCAGCCGCCTTATGCGCCAGGCAGAAGGCCACAAACGCGCTTTCGTCCAAGGGTTTGGAGACAAGGTATCCCTGCGCCACATCGCAACCGATGGCCTTGAGCGCATCCCAGTCGTCCTGGGTTTCGATGCCTTCGGCCACGCTTTTGAGATTCAGGCGGCGCGCCATTTCCACGCTGGATTCGACAATGGGGCGCAGCATGGCGTTGGTCGCGCACCCTCTGACGAAACTTTGGTCAATTTTCAGTTCGGTAAACGGAATGCGCGTCAACTGCTGCATGCTGGAAAAGCCGGTGCCGTAATCGTCGATCGACAGCCCGAATCCGCGCATGCGCAAGCGGGTCAGGTTTTCCAATGCAGGCGCGACATTGGTCATGGCGATGGTTTCGGTGACTTCAAGCGTCATGTCATTTAATGCAAGGCCGGCGCCCTTCACCGTGTTGGATATTTGATCCGCCAGCGTGGTGTCGGATAGCGAGGCGAGCGAAAGGTTAACCGACACATTGCAGTTGAGGCCGGCCGCGCGCCACTTGCGGCACGCCACCGCAGCCTTTTCCAGCATCGCAAACGTCAGCGCATTGATGTTGCCGCTGTGCTCGAGCGGCGCAATGAAGGCATAGGGCGCGATGATGCCGTACTCGGGATGCCGCCAGCGCGCCAGCGCCTCGGCGCCGACGATTTGTCCGGTTGCAATATGCACTTTCGGCTGAAAAAACGGCTCGAACTGATATTCCAGTCCCCGCAAAATATCGTCAAGACTGAAGCTGGGCGCGATGAGGGCTAATTGCTGCGATTGGGTCAGTGCTTCAGGTGTTGGCGCTTTGTGCTTTGCGATCAGTCCATCCAGCCGGGCGCGCGTGACCGGCTTTTCGATCACGCCGAGCAGCTTGACCCCGTAGGCGTTCGCCATTTGCTCAACCGACGACAGTAGCGCGCGTTCTTTCGCGCTGCTGATAATGAGCGATGCCTGGCTTTCCGTTTCGGCCAAATGCCGGATGAACTCCATGCCGTCCATATTCGGCATATCCAGATCGCACACCACGACATCGGCGATCATGGGCAGGGCATCACGCATCAGCGTGATGGCATGCCGTCCGTCGCGGGCTTCCAGCACCTCGCGCGCGCCGAGCGAGCGCAGCATGCGGACTACCGTATGGCGCTGAAAATCGTGGTCTTCGACCACCAGCACGATCAAGCCATCCAGGGCGCTCATGATTGCTCCCCGTCGCCGCCGGAAGGGGCCGCGTTGCCGTCGAGATTGATTTCCAGCCATCGAATCAACCGTGTCAATTCGATGATCGCCTCTTGCTCGAACGCCAGTTTGCCGTCCCTGCTGGCACGCTCCATGGCCTCGCAAATGTTGGCTAAAGTGTCCGCGCCGACCATGCGCCCCGCCCCCTTGATGCGATGCGCGATGCGGCCCGCCGTTAAAATATCGCCAACCCGCAGCGCCGCCTGCATTTCCGATAGATCCACGCGAGACTGATCGAGAAGCTCGCGCAGAATTTCGCCTACCTCGTCCTCGTTAGAGGCGATCTTATCCAGTTGCTCAAGATTGATGGGCGCGTTTACCATTGCACGGTTTGATGTGTGGTGCTCGATGTTTGATTGAATCAAGATTACTCAAAAAGAGATGATGCACGGGAAATGCCCGCCGAATGTTAATTTTACAGGACTCCCGGCGTTTTGACCTGTTGCTGTCGCACCCATCGCGCCTGTAATTCAGGTTCGTGAGGAGATTGTGCAGTTGCGCCCTGCTTTTGCCGCTACCCCGCGGCCCGGCCTACCGCCCGCTTCCATGCCCCGCGCAAGCGTTCGATTTCATCCCGCGCCATCGTCGGCGCAAAGCGCCGCTCCGCCTGCCATTGCGCATCGATTTCCGCCGCGTTTTTCCAGTAACCGACGGCCAATCCCGCCAGATACGCCGCGCCCAGCGCGGTGGTTTCGGTGACGCGCGGGCGCACCACCGGCACGCCGAGGATATCCGCTTGAAACTGCATCAAATAGTCGTTGCGCGCTGCCCCCCCGTCCACCCGCAGCTCGCTGATCGCAATACCTGAATCCGCCTGCATCGCGTCCAGCACGTCCGCGCTCTGGTAGGCGATGCTCTCCAGCGCCGCGCGCGCAATATGCCCTGCCGTGCTGCCGCGCGTCAGACCGCTGATGTTGCCGCGCGCGTGCGGGTCCCAATGCGGGCTGCCCAGCCCGGCGAACGCGGGCACGAAATAAACCCCGCCGTTGTCCGGGACGCTGGCCGCCAGCGCTTCGACCTCGGACGCGGACTTGATGATACCCAGCCCATCTCTCAACCATTGCACCACGGCGCCACCGATGAACACGCTGCCTTCGAGCGCGTACTCGCGCGACGCGCCGTGTTGCGCGGCGCAAGTGGTGAGCAATTGATTATTCGACTGCACGATATCGCGCCCGGTATGCATCAGCATGAAGCAGCCGGTGCCATAGGTGTTTTTCACCAGCCCCGGCGCGACACAGCGCTGGCCGAACAAGGCCGCCTGCTGGTCGCCCGCGATGCCGGCGATGGTTATCGGCGCATCAAATACGCCGCGCGCGGTTTCGCCGACGATGTCGTTGGAGCGCACCACCTTGGGCAGCAGATTACGCAGCACCTCGAAGCGCTCCACCAATATGTCGTCCCATGCGCCATCATGCACGTTGTAGAGCAGCGTGCGCGAGGCGTTGGACACGTCGGTAATATGCGCCGCGCCGCCGGTGAGCTTCCACGCGAGCCATGTATCGATGGTGCCAAACGCCAGCCGGCCTGCATTGGCGAACTGGCGCGCATTGGCCACGTTGTCGAGCAACCAGCGTATTTTGGTCGCCGAGAAGTAGGCGTCGAGCACTAGCCCCGTGCGCCGCGTGATATCCGCGCCGTGGCCCTCGGCCTTTAACGCCTCGCAATGATCCGCCGTGCGCCGGTCCTGCCACACGATGGCGTTGTGTATCGGCATGCCGGTTTTGCGATCCCACACCACGGTGGTCTCGCGCTGATTGGTGATGCCGATGGCGGCGATGTCACGCGCGGTCAGTTTCGCTGTCGCCAGCGCCTCGCGTGCGACAGCGAGCTGCGTGTCCCAGATTTCCATGGGATTGTGCTCGACCCACACGGGCTGCGGAAAAATCTGCGTGAATTCGCGTTGCGCCATCGCGCGCACCGCGCCCGCGTGATCGAACACCATCGCGCGCGAACTGGTGGTGCCTTGGTCTAGTGCGAGGATGAAGTTCATAAAGTGCACTGTCTCTATCCAGCGTGAGGGAAATGATTGTACTTTAAGCGAGCGTGACGTATGCTGTAAGTGATGGACAAATTGCCAGATCAACTGCTCGAACCTGTCGAGCTTCAGCCACGAGCAGAAGGACGAACTGATCCGCATGTTGTTTCCGTTGATCGCGGAGGTTCGACGCTTGACGGCGCGCGTCGCGGAACTGGAAGCGCGCCTGTCCAAGGACAGCCACAATTCGAGCAAACCGCCGTCCAGCGATGGTTTGGCGAAGAAGAGCGCCTCCCCGAACGCGCCCTCGGGCAAGAAACCCGGCGGACAAGCCGGACACGCAGGCAAAACCCTCGAACGCTCCGCGCACGTGGACACGGTAATCAACCGCCCCTTGCCGCGGCGCTGCGCCTGTGGTGCGGCGCTGACGGGCACCGAAGCCGTGCTGCTCGAGCGGCGGCAAGTCATCGACATCCCCGTCGCGCGCTATCACGTCACCGACCATTGCCCGACCATTGCCTGACCATTGCCCGACCATCGCATATGGCAGGCGCGCTGCGTCTGCGGCCAAGTGCATCAGAGCACCTTTCCCGAAGCCGTGACCGATGCCGTGCAGTATGGCCCGAACCTGCCCGCCCTGGCGGTGCATCTGACCCACGGCCAGTTGCTACCCCTGGCACGCAGCGCAAAACTGATTACCGAGTTGTATGGGCTGAACGTCTCGCCGGGCACGGTGCATTCGCGCTTACCTCGATACCATGCATAAGCAGGGGCATAATATGTTCGAGGTGTTGCGCATGACTTTCATAGGGCGTCCACCTTCGCCTGAGTCAGGGTGAATAGAGACTGTAATTCTCTCGATCTTTTCACGGCACGTTGCACCTTGATGCACAATAGACGCATAAAGGGGATTCACATCATGAAGTTACACGGACTGTTCCTGCCCTGCCCTGCGTTGCGGCAGGCACGATGCTCGCACTGAATGCAGGCGCGCGACCGCCGGCGCGGTGTCGGCTTATCCGACAAAGCCGATACGCTTTATTTTGCCGTTTCCGCCCGGCGGCGCCACTGACGCCGTGGGGCGTCTGATGGCGGAATGTCTGCAAAGCGCACGCAATGCGGGAAATGAGCGCGGGGACTGAGGCATGGATGCGCTGACGGCTTTCGGCTTGTTCGCCGTCACCGCGATGATGGTGTGTTACGCGCTGGAGGCGCGCAACCGCTGCTACACGCTGGGCTTCGCGGCGGCATGCGGCCTCGGGTCGGTCTACGGGTTCCTGCAGGGCGCGTGGCCGTTCGGCGTGGTCGAAGCGGTGTGGATGGGCGTCGCGTTTCGCAAGTGGATGCGGCGCTGATGCACACGCAGGATGGGTGTCACCCATCCTGCGTGATATTTTGCTGCTCTCCCGCCCATAGAACTTCCATCAACGCGCGGTCAATGTCGCTCCCGCCCTGGTATCCAGCGCAACGATGGCCTGCACGCCGGTCAACGCCGCATCTGCTGGTATCAAAACCGCCATCCGCTGCATCGAGAAATTCGCGCGTGGCGACAAAATCCTCCTGCGCCAGCAGTGCCGCCAGCAGTGCCGCCATCAGGCCCGACAGCGCGCCGCGAAACTGGTGAAACTTCACCGACGAGGCGCCCCACGCGGCGAACGTCCCCGCTACCTGACTGCCCGCAAGCCCGAACGCCAGCGCATCCAGCAGCAAATCCTTGCAGTGCTCTCGCACATGGCCGGGATATTGTCGCAGCGCAGTTCCGCGGCGAAACGCGCAAAGCTTTGCGTCAGGTCGGCAGTCATGGATACATCATCCCCGTACGAATTGAACCCGACTGTAGGGCGCGGCCTGCTCTGGGTCAATCCGGGATCTCCGTATCGGGCTATTGCAAATGCACCGCGAGAGATACAATAAAACTGCGGCGACGCTAGGCTCACCACTGTCACCTTATTAAATTTAAGGAGCGAGCCATGGGTAAATTTCCCTTTAAAAACAATTGGTCACAATAACCCAACCCTTACCGGCCCAATGACCCTTATGGATTTCTCTCTTACTCACGAACAACAACGCTGGCTCACACTCGCGCGCGAGTTCACCGAAAAAATCATCAAGCCCGATGTGATGCGCCGCGACCGGCTGCCTGCTGCCGCCGACCGCATACCGTGGGACTGGATACGCGAAGCCGATAAGCAAGGCATACGCACCATGGGCGTGCCCAAACAGTTTGGCGGCGCGGGCTGCGATATTTTTACCATGTGCCTCGTAGGTGAAGAACTCGCGGTGGGTGATCTCGGCTTCGCGGTCATCATGGATCAATGCTGGAAAATGGCGAATCTTTTCGGCGAAGCCATGAACGCCGAGCAGCAGCAGCGCTTCATCCCGAAATTCGTCGCCGACCCGGAGGCCACCGCCGCCATTGGCATCACCGAGGAAGGCGCGGGTTCGGATCACCAGGGCTATTACGACTCGCCCGACATCGATTTCAAAACCACGGCGGTGCGCGACGGCGATTTTTACGTGTTGAACGGCACGAAACGTTACGTCTCCAACGGCAGCATGGCGAAACTGTATTTCGTGGTCGCGCGCACCGACACCAAAAAAACGCTGCGTGAAGGCGGCAGCATTTTTATCGTGCCGTCGGACACACCGGGTTTTCGCGCGGGGTTCTTTCATGAAAAAAGCAGCCAGCGTTTAGCCACCAACGGCACCTTTCATTTCGAAAACTGCCGCGTGCCTGCCGGCAACATGCTGGTGGGCGAAGGTTTGCTGGGCCGATTACGTAGCGACTACATGTGGGGCAGCAAAGCCGAAGCCGCCGCCACCGCGCTGGGCGTGGGCCGCGCCGCTTACGAGTACGCGCTGGCGTATGCAAAAAAACGTGTGCAGGGCGGCAAGCCTATCGTCGAACAGCAGGCAGTAGCGATGATGCTCGGCACGATGGCAATGAAACTCGATGCCGCGCGTCTGCAAATCTGGAAAGCCGCATGGCTGGCGGATCGCAAGCAACCCGAAGCGCGGCCGCTGGGTTTATTGGCAAAAATGAATGCGTCGGAAACCGCGTTTGAATGCGCGCGGCTGGCGGGCGAGATTCTCGGCGGCGCGTCGATCATGCACGAGCACCCGGTAGAGAAGTACCTGCGCGATGCATCAAGCTTTTTACACTCGGATGGGACAAATCAGGTTTGTTTGTTGCGGGCTTCGCAGGCGATCGCGGGTCAGGGCGCTGCGGCGCTGTACGGGTTTTAGCGCTTCTCATCCAAAGCAAAACCCGTAGGATGGGTGGAGCTTGGCGCAACCCATCGCAAACATCGGCGGCATGCGAACGTTCGTGGTGATGGGTTTCACCGATCCTACGTTGGCTACGTGTGCTAACGACAGCACCCGTAGCCCGGATGTAACGAAGTGAAATCCGGGGCTTCGCCCCCCCCGGAATACGCCGCGCTTCTTCCGGGCTACCTGTAAAATTCACGGCAGGGAGAATCGATGCAATCCACACTACCGCGCGCGCTTGCACTGATGACAGGGTTATTCGCCGCCGCGAACGTGCATGCACAAACCTATCCGTTCAAACAAGTTCGCATCATCGTCGGCTTCGTGCCCGGCGGCGGCAGCGATTTCATTGCGCGGTTGATTTCGGCGAACTGGAACTCATGCAGGTCCATAATGGCCGCCACCGCCGAAGGGCACGCGGCGGGACATGCGGTTTAAATAGCTTCGGAAAAATTCGCACGGCCATCAACGACAACTTTCTTTACCCACGCCCCCCCCACCAAAGGAGCGCGCCTTGTACGACGACCCGATTAAACACGCAACGCTCGACGCAGAGCCCGCCACCGCCGCCGCCACTCCACGCCGCTATCCGCGCGTGATCGACGCGCACATGCACTGGTATCCGCAGGCATTCGTTGATCTGATGATTAAAAAAGGCCCCGCCAACGGCGTGACCATGGGCGAAGACGCCAAAGGCAACCCGGTGGTGCTGTCGGTGCCGGACGGCACGCAGACTTCGGTCATGCGAAAAACCATGACCCGCCTTGAGGACATCATCAGCGACATGCAAAAGCGCAAGTGCGACACCTATGCGCTGTCGATGACCAATCCGCTGATGTACTGGGCGCCGCCGGCGTTTGGCCTGGAGCTGGCCGCCGCGCACAACGATGCGTGCGTGCAAGCGCACCAAAAATACCCGGACAAGTTTTACGGCTGCATTATTCTGCCGATGCAGGATTTGCAACTCGCCGCGCAAGAGTTGGAGCGCATGGCCAGGGAGCCGTGCATGCGCGCGGTGTTCATCGCCGAGCATATCCTCGGCAAGAATCTGCATGAAAAAGAATTCTGGCCGATTTACGAACGCGCCGAGGCGCTGGGACTGCCGTTGTTTCTGACCAACTTGTATCCCTCCGGCGCCGAACGCATGCAAGACTATTTCATGATTAACACGCTCGGCAATCCGCAGGAAGCAGGCTACGCCGCGATGAGCCTTGTGTGCGGCGGCGTGCTCGACGCCTTCCCCAGGCTGGAAGTTTTTTTTGCCGCACGCGGGCGGCACTTTCCCGTGGCTGATCGGCCGTCTTGATCTGGCACGACACGTGAGCGCCGAATTAAAGCACATGAAAAAACCGGCGGAAGAATACCTGCGCCGCTTTCACTACGACCTTATCACGCACCATCCGCAAATCATGCGCAACCTGATTGATCTGGTGGGCGTGGATCGCATCGTCGCCGGCACGGATTTTCCGCAGGGCATGTCGGTCAAGCAGCCGGTGGATTTTGTTGAATCGATTCCGGGCCTCACGCATCGCGAACGCGAAAGGATCCTGTGCGACAACCCGGCGCGGCTGCTGAAAATCGAGCCGGCGTTGCGCCAGGCAGAACGCTGAATCAGTGAATCCCGTTCGTGGTCCGTAGTTCAGGGTTCGACAGGCTCACCACGAACGGGGTCAAGAACTTGCGCTTTGTCGCCGGATCAATCCCGGGGCAGACGCTGCGCCGTTGCGCCTCGGTGGTGAATGATTTTCTTTGAACAATCCAGATTAAGGCTTGCCCCGCCGCGCCGCGCGGGCACGCCGCCCTACATCACCAGTTCCACCAGATACGGCCCATGCCGATCCAGGCCGCGCTTGAACTGCACCGCGAGTTCGTCGAGGGTGGTCGCCCTGCCCGCTTCGACGCCGTAGCCCTTGGCTATGGTCACCCAATCGAGCGCGGGCGAGCCTAGCGTCAGCATGCTCATCGCGTTGCGCCCCGGCGTGCCCGCACCGACATTGGCCAACTCATTGAGCAATATTTTGTACGCGCGGTTAGCAAAGATCACGACAGTCACATCGAGATTTTCGCGCGCCATGGTCCACAGCGCCTGCTGCGTGTACATCGCGCTGCCGTCGCCTTCGAGCGCGATCACCTTACGATCGGGCGCGGCAATCGCGGCGCCCACCGAGGCGGCCAGCCCCCAGCCGATGGAGCCGCCCATGATGCTTAACCAATCATGCGGACGCGCGCCCATGGTGGCGGCGGTGAAGGCGCGGCCGCTGGTGATGGCCTCGTCCATCACGATTGCGTTGTCGGGGATCATCACATTAAAAAACGCGCCGAGCGCTTCCGGCGTGACGTTGCCGGTGGGCACGGCGCCGTTGTAGGCGGGCGCGTTGACCAGCGGCGCGCTATCGCGCGCGCCGAGTTCACCGGCCAGCGCTTCGAGCGCGCCTTCAAGATCGGCATCCACGCCGGCCACCTTGATGACCTCGCAACCCTCGGGCACCAGCACGCTGGGCTTGCCGGGATAGGCAAAAAACGACACCGGCGATTTCGCGCCGGCCAGAACCAGTTGCCGCGTGTCCTTTAACATCGCCAGGGCGCTGTCCACCACGAACGGCAGTTGCCGCACCGGCGCGCGCCCCGCGCCGCGCTCGATGCGCGCGTTGCCGGATTCACTCATCAGCACGCAACCGGGCCTCGGGCACCTCGGCTAACGCGGCGGCTAGTAAATGGGTGCTTAGGGGCTATCCGAAGGGTGAGGTGCTCCACCTTATCTCGATTTGCCTCAACTACGCCGTCTTTGGCAAAACCCA
>JANPOH010000171.1:0-5470 GCA_031427895.1 Betaproteobacteria bacterium | reverse complement strand
GAGGCTGCTCATAAATCTCTTTTAGCATGAAGTGTTCATAGCACCTTTCTCCAACATCTCCAACTTTAATTCCAGTTCCTGTATGTAAGGAATCTTAACCTGGTTCTCAATGGTCTTTACTGTTAACTGTCCGTCGTTTATTACGGCCACTTCCCCATCATTCAGGTAAGCGACATTCTTCGTATATTCTACTATAGGAGTGGCATCGGAAGCTACAAAAAACTCATCCTTGCCAATACCTACAACAATAGGGCTGCCTTTTCTTGCAGCAATTAATTTATTGGGTTCGTTTTTTGAAAGGATGACAATGGCATATGCGCCAACACTGTGGGGGCAATCGCTGATCGTCGATAACCGCGCCGGCGCGGGCGGCGCCATCGGCATGGACGTGGTGGCGAAAGCGCCGCCGGACGGACATACCATTTTGTTCGCGTCGGGCAGCATGGCCATCGCCCCGTCGTTTTACAAAAAACTGCCGTTCGATGCGTTGCGCGATTTTGAACCCGTGACGCAAATTTCCTCGCGTTACAACGTGCTGGTGGTCACGGCGAACGCCTCGCTGAACTCGGTGAAGGATGTCGTCGCGCTCGCCAGGGCCAAGCCGGGTTTTGTGAGTTACGGTTCCGGCGGCGGCACCGGCAGTTCGGATCATCTGGCCGGTGAGCTGTTTGCACTGATGACCGGCACGCAATTGCTGCACGTGCCGTACAAAAGCGGGCCGCAGGCGGTGACGGATTTGATCGGCGGGCAGTTAGTGATTTACATGGGCGGCGTGCCGATCAACCTGCCGATGATTAAATCCGGAAAATTAAAACCGCTGGGGGTGAGCAGCCCGAAGCGCATCGCGCAACTGCCCGATGTGCCGACCATCGCCGAATCCGGCGTGCCGGGATTCGAGGTCAACGTGTGGTATGGCTTGTTTGCGCCGCGCGGCACGCCGCCAAAAATCGTGGCGAAAATATCCGCCGATGTCAGCCGCATCGTGAAGGCGCCCGACACGCGCGAGCGTTTCGCCGGGCTGGGCGCCGATTCCGAGGGCACTACGCCCGCCGAGTTCGGCGGTTATTTTCGCGCCGACGTGGCGAAGTGGGCCAAGGTGGTGAAGGCGGCAAAGCTGACGAGCGAATGAAAACGCTGCTGATCGTCTATCACACCATGACCGGCGGCTCGCGCCAGATGGCGCAAGCCGCGGCGCGCGGCGCGTCGCAGGAGCCAGGCGTGCGGGTGCGCATCGTGACGGCGCGAGAAGCCGGACCGGACGACGTGTTGCAGGCGCAAGGCTATATTTTTGTCACGCCGGAAAATCTGGCGTCGATGTCCGGCATCATGAAAGATTTTTTTGATCGCACGTTTTATGCCGTGTTGGATCAAATCATCGGACGCGCGTACATCGCGCTGGTGTGCGCGGGCAGCGATGGCGAAAACGCGGTGCGGCAGATCGATCGCATCTGCACCGGCTGGCGCTTACGCAAGGCTGCCGAGGCGGTGATCGTCTGCACGCACGCGCAGACGCCGGAAAAAATTCTCGCCATGAAAACCATCGCGCCGGATCAGTTGAAACGTTGCGAGGAAGCCGGTGCTGCGCTGGCGGTGGGTCTGATGTTAGGTGTTTTTTGATTGTAATATTTACATAAGTATATGTTTTTAAAGTATATTTTAAGATTCTGCGTGGCGTGCCCTCTACTCTTGTTGGGCGCGTGTACATCCGTGCCGCAGCAAACCGGCGTGCTGCGGTATACCAGCCTGTCGCTGATCGAACGTCCCTCGGTCAACTTTGGGCCGCGGCGGCCCAACTACGTCATCCTGCATCACACCAGCGACAATACCGCCGAGGAGTCGCTACGCACGTTGACCGACCCGGTGCGCGAAGTCAGTTCGCATTACCTGATCGGGCGCGACGGCAAGCTGTATTATCTGGTCGATGAACTGGCGCGCGCGTGGCACGCGGGCGAGGCGTACTGGGGCGGGTTGAGCGATTTGAATTCCGCATCGATCGGCATTGAACTCGATAACAACGGCTTCGAGCCGTTTGCCGAACCGATGATCGAAACGCTGCTGTTGTTGCTGGCCGATCTGAAAGCGCGTTACAAAATTCCCACGGCGAATTTTCTGGCGCATGGCGATATTATTCCAGGGCGCAAGGTGGACCCCAGCCGATTCTTTCCGTGGAAGCGCCTGGCGGAACGCGGCTTCGGCTTGTGGTGCGAGCCGCCTTATCCGCCGGCGCCCGCGAGTGCAAGTGACCGCTTGTTAATGGCGGCGCTCGGCTACGATGTAACGGTTTTTCATGCCGCCGTGGCGTCGTTCAAGCGGCATTTTCTCGGCGTGGACAGCAACAGTGCATTGACACAGGGAGATCGCGCGCTGCTGCATTGTCTGATACAGCGCAAGATGGAGCGGTAGTTACGAGGGCGAAGTGCAGCGATAGGCTGCTGGCGGCAACCGGCAACCGGAAAAAGCACGGCAGATGCGATGTTCAGTCGCCGCCGCCCCCGCTATCGGAGCAGCCCCCACTGTCGGAGCCGCCACTGTAGTCGCTGCTGGACGACGAACCGCTGTCGCTGCTCCAGCCGCCGGAACTTGCGCCGCCATCGCCCGCGTTTGATGCGGGGGAGGAATAGGAGGTGTATTCCGGCTCGGCACTCAGGGCGGCGCCGGCCATCATCACGCCTGCCGCAGCCGCCGCCACCCCGGCGGCTGTGCGTGCGCCGTCGCTCCAGGTTCCGCTGGCGCCCGCACCTGCGCTGGTTCCGCCTTGACCGCGGAAATTGTCGTTGCTGTCCGTGCTTTCTGATGTGTTGCTGTTGCGTCCATTGCTCGTGCGCCGCGCGGGCTGGTCCCGCCCGGGCTCGAATCGCGCCTGTAAATCCGCCAGCAGGCTGCCTTCATCAAACGGCGCCGCGGCAAGCGGTTCGCTGTCCGATAGCGGCTTGACGGTAATTTGCTTTCGCCACGGCGCCCCCCCACGTGCGTTGCTTAAGCGTGCGTAGATTGATCCACAGGGGCGTCGTTCCCTCGGCTGCCTCGGACAGCCGGCTGCGTATCTCGGCGATCATTTTGGCGGACAGGCGGATATCGCCCTGCGTGCGCCGCAGGTTGCCGCGCGCATCCGGCGCGCCGCCATAGGCCAGCAGGTATTTCCGGCCATTGTGCCTCGCGGCCGTGGATTCGTCGCCGACACGACGCGGTTAAACCATACCCTGAACAAAAACAGATCATCGCCATATTTGGCGCGCGGCGCGCCCGTGTTGCGGGCGTGGCCGCTCAAGAGGTAAGCGCCGGCGGGCGCGTGACCCCACGCACGCTTGGGGCTGCATGAGCGATTGCCCTGTCGGGCTGCGATCGCGGACGAGGCCGACACCGCCGCGAAATCGGACATCACTGTTTTGTTGGCGTGGTCGCGCAGCGTGGCGGTGGCAAGCCCGTTTCGATCCTCGCAACTTCGAGTTCCAGCGTGAGCATGGTGATCTCCCTTGAGTGTTGGGCGATTGCGCGAACAATCTCGCGCCCGCGCCGGGTTACGCCGTATCGAATCGTAATGGATATCCGCGGGCGGCGTCCATCGCGGGAATGGATGTTTTCCAGCCGGTGCTGGCATAATGCGCGAAAGTAAACTATCGAGGAGGTATTCATCATGCACAAGTTGGTGGCGTTGTTAGCGGTGATCGCGGGCGGTCTGGCGGGCATGCATATGCAGGCACAGGCGCAAACATTTCCATCGAAGCCGTTGCGGCTGGTGCTGCCGTTTCCGGCGGGCGGTCCTACCGATCTGCTGGGCCGCGCGGTGGCGCAAAAAATGGGCGAGCAGATGGGGCAGACCATGGTGGCCGACAACCGGCCCGGCGCGGGCGGTAATCTCGGCATCGAAATCGCCGCGAAGTCGCCGCCGGACGGGCACACGGTGGTGCTGGTGTCGTCGGTGATTGCCATTGCACCGTCGCTGTATCCGAAACTGAATTACGAGCAAAAAGACCTCGCGCCGATTTCGCTGGTGGCTGAAATTCGCAACGTGATTCTGGTGCATCCGTCAGTGCCGGCAAAAAGTCTCAAGGAGTTGATTCAACTGGCGGCGCAAAAACCCGGCAATCTCAATTACGGTTCGGGCGGCGTGGGCACCACCACGCACATCACGCCGGAGCTGATCATGAGTCTGACCAAGACTAAAATGAATCACGTGCCGTATAAAGGGTCAGGCGTGGCGCTGATCGGCTTGTTGAGCGGGCAGGTCGATGTGCTCATCATGGCGGTGCCCGCATCGGCGCAGCAGGTTATCGCGGGCAAGGCGCGCGCGCTGGCGATACTGGCGCCGGATCGCGCGCCGCAACTGCCGAACGTGCCCACCGCAAAAGAACTCGGCCACGAAAACTTCGCCGTGCGTTTGTGGTACGGCATGCTGGCGCCGGCGGCAACGCCCCCGGCAGTGATTGCCCGCCTGAACGCCGAATTGCATAAGGCGCTGGCGAGCGCCGATCTGAAAGCGCGTTTGGTGACGGCCGGCATCGAGCCGCTGACCAGCACGCAGCAGGAATTCGGCGCTTTTATCCAGGCTGAAACCGTGCGCTACGCGAAAGTTATCCGCGATGCGGGCATCAAGGCAGAGTAAGGCAGGTGTGTCGCCACCCAAGGAGATGTTGTGAAAAAACTGTTTAAAAACATATGGTTATGTATTATTGTCGCTGCGGGAGCCAGTCATGCGGCAGAACCCGCGTGGCCCACGCGCCCGGTGCGCGTGATGGTGCCGTTCGCGCCCGGCGGCACCACCGATGTGATCGCGCGCATCATCGCCGCGAAAATGACGGAGATCAGCGGCCAGCAATGGATCGTCGATAACCGTCCCGGCGCCGGCGGCAACATCGGCACCGGCATCGTCGCCCATGCCGCGCCCGACGGGCAGACCGTGCTGGTCAACAGTTCGGCGTACGTGGTGAATCCGGGCTTGTACAAATCGGTGCCGTACGATCCTTACAAGAGCTTCATTCCCCTTACCAATTTCGCGGCGTCGCCAAATCTTTTTTCCGCGCATCCCACGGTGCCGGCAAAGACGCTGCCCGATGTGCTGAAGCTCGCCAGCGCCGATCCCAAGAAGTTTGCGTTTGCCACGCCCGGCATCGGCACCACGCCGCACCTCGCGGTGGAGATGTTGAAATACGCGGTGAAAATGGATTTGAACAACATCCCGTACAACGGCGCCGGTCAGTCGGTGGGCGCGCATCTGGCGGGGCAGGTCAATCTCGCGTGCAGCGCGCTGCCCACGCCCGCGCCGCATGTGAAGGCAGGCAGGCTGCGCGGGTTGGCGATGGCGTCGGGCAAGCGGCATTCGCAGTTTCCCGATGTGCCGACCATGGCGGAATCGGGCTACAAGGATCAGGAATCCGAAACGTTGCAGGGCGTGTATTTCCCCGCAGGCGTGCCTGCGGCCATCGTCAAAAAATTTCACGCCGACCTGATGAAAATCGGCAACATGCCCGAC